>NZ_JBNDHS010000028.1:0-62704 GCF_056755095.1 Rhizobium sp. SVR5-9E
TCGGCGCGGGTCGGGCGCCATACCTCTTCGCGTTCCGCCATCAGGCGCAGCATCTTTTCGAATGCATAGGCCATGTAGGGGCGGCCGCCGAGCTCTGCATGGACAAGCGCGTCGATACGGCCGGGCTTTCCGCGTTTTGCCTCTTCCAGGACGAAGTCGAAGGCGTCGCTGAAGCCTTCGAGCGCCATGCGACCGCTGCTCGCCCCACCATTCCAGGCACGGAAATCGTTGAAGAACCAGTGCTTTGGAATGATGGTGATGACCTTGCCGTCGACCTCGACGAGGTATGGCAGGTCGTCGTCGCACTGGTCGCCGCACCAAGTATAGCCTTCCTCGGCAAGGATGCCGAGCGTTTCGCGGGTGTGGTAGCCGCCGGGGCTGACCCAGCCGACGGGGCGCGTGCCTGTCACATCCGAGATGATCTTCGTCACCTCCCGGATCTCCGCCCGCTGCTCATCCGGATTGAGATCGATCATCTTGATGTCGTTCGTCGTGCCATGCCCGGCGATCTCATGACCGGCATCATGCAGGGCGCGGATGGCTTCCGGCCAGCGTTTGACTGCAAGCCCGTTCACATCGATCGTCGCGCGGAAACCAGTGCGCTCCAGCACTTCGAGGATGCGCCAGATGCCGGCATTGCCGCCGTAGTTGGAATGGGAGACCGAAACGAGGTTGATCTCCAGCCCCTTGGCCTTCTTGAAATGCCCTCCTCGTACGAAAGCTTCGAAGGCAACCGTTGCGGTGGCGCAGACCAGCTTGTTGCCCGGCCATTGAATCTTGGTTCGCATGAATTCGCTCCTTGGAAAGTCTCAGACCACGAAGAAGCCGTTGACGATGGCGTCGTGGTAAAGCTTGGCGGCACAGGGTGCGACGCCGATCGGCAGATCGGCCTCGGGCTTGGTGTAGGTGTGGACGCCAGCCCCCAAGCGGCAGACGGCGGTGCGCGGCGCAGGCTTCATCTCGCGGAACATCGGGATGATCACCTCCCGGTACACCTCGGGGCTGTGGTCGCGGCTGTCCTTGGTGATGACGAAGAGGAAGGGCGGCACCGGCTTGACATCGGAACCGGTCAGTTCATGCGTCAGGCCGGTATAGTGATCGACCAGTCCCTGCGTCGCCGTTTCGTTCATGCCGAGGCGCTTGGCGGTCACCCGGGCCGCCTCTTCGAGCGCGCCGACGATATTGTGAGTGATCATGTATTCGGCCTTGAACTGCGGCCGCTTGCGCGCAACCTCCCAGGCCTCCAGGATCTCCTCCATCAGCGAGGGCAGGCGCATCATCACATTCGGCCCTTCCTGACCGAGTGCTTCCGGGCCACGATAACGGGCAAGGTCGCGCCAGGTGCGGATATAGAGGTCGTTGAACGGGTCCTTCCACGGATCGCCTTTCTCGGAAACCCGCTTGAAGCCCTCGATCTTGCCGACATGACCGCTCCAGAGGTGCTTGCGCTCGTTGATATAGCCGAAAGTCGAGTTCTCGATGGCGATGACGCCGGCGATATTGGGCACGCGCTGCGACAGCATCGAGACGTAGGGGCCGCCGGTCGAGTGACCGTGCACATAGATCGAGAACTCGCCTTCGGGGAAATGGCGGGCGCAGGCTGTCTTCATGCCGAGTTCGAAGGCCATCGGCCAACCGGCCATGCGGTCGTAGAAGCGGCTGCCGGGCTTGGCGCGCGCCAATGTGCGCGTGCCGTATTTGATATGCTTGGAGCGATCGCGGATCAGCTCGTATTGGTCGGGGGTTACATATTCACCCGCCTGCCAGATCGGCGTGCGCACCGTGCCGTCGGCATTGATCGTGTCGGCTGGCCAGTCGCGGCTTTCATCGTCGAGGTAGAGACGGCCGGGGAAGGTCATGGTAACAACCTTGAAGGCGAATTTCTGCGCGAAGAGCAGCGCGAATTTCTCGACCGACTTGTAGTCGCCCGAGCCACCATGCAGCAGGAAGATGCCGACCTTCTTGCCGTCGGCGCCGCGCTTGATCGAATCCGCCGGCTGCGGTTCGTAGACGCGCACGCCGATATCCCATTCCATGCCGACGGTCTCGACGCGGAAGATATCCTCGCGCTCGTCCAGCGGCACGTTGGGCATTGCCAGCACGGCATTCGAGGAGGCGATGACATCCGCCCTCGATACCGTTTCGGGCACGTCGCCGGCTGTCTTCTTATCTTCCGCAATTGCACTCATGATATTACCTCGACAATTTCAGACATTTAAAGGAAGTAGCCGTGAGTGATCGCCGCGTGATAGACGGCGGCGGCCGGCGGAACGATGCCGAGCGGCAGGCCCGGCTCTGCTTTGTTGTAGGTATGGACACCCGCGCCGAAGCGGATGAGCTTGACCCTCGGTGCCGGCTCGATCTTGGCGAACATCGGCATCACCACCTCCTCGTAGACCTCGGGATTGTGGTCGCGGCTGTCCTTGGCGATGATGAAGAGCACGGGCGGAACGGGCTTTGCGCCCGGGCCGGTCTGCGGATAGGGGAAGCCGCGATAGTGCTCGATCAGCTTGGCGCGTTCCTCGTCCGACAGCTTCAGCCGGTCGGCGACCGCCTCGGCGGCGGCCGTCAGCGAGGTGGCGATATTGTGGGTGATCGTATATTCCGCCTTGAACTGCGGCCGCGCCTTGGTGCGGTCCCACCAGTCGAGGATGTCCTCGATCAGCCACGGCAGCCGCATCAGCGCATTCGGCCCTTCCTGGCCAAGCGCTTCCGGGCCGGCATAGCGGGCACGGTCGCGCCAGGTGCGGATATAGAGTTCGTTGAAGGGGTCGCTGCGTGGTGCGGCCTTCTTGGTGACACGCTCGTAGCCGGAGATCTTGCCAAGCGCACCCGACCAGTGATGCTGCTGCTCCTGGATGAAGCCGAAGGGCGAATTCTCGACGGCGATAACACCGGCGATATTCGGCACGCGCTGGGAGATCATGAAGACCATCGGCCCGCCGGTCGAATGGCCGGTGACATAGATCGAATAGTCGGCTTCCGGGAAGTGCCGGCGCATAGCCTCCTTCATGCCTTCCTCGAAGGCGACGGGCCATGCCGCCATACGGTCATAGAAGCGCGAGCCGGGCTTTGCGCGGGCGACGGTGCGCGTGCCGTAGCGCATGCGCATCGACGTGTCGCGGATCACTTCATACTGGTCCGGCGTGATATGTTCGCCGCGCAGCCACATCGGTGTGCGCACGGTGCCGTCGGCCATGATCGTGTCGCCCGGCCAGTCGTGGTTTGGATCGTCGAAATAGAGACGGCCGGGGAAAGTCATGGCGACCGCCTTGTGTCCGAACTTGGCGGCATAGGTCTTCGCCATCGGCTCCATCGACTTGTAATCGCCGGAACCTCCATGGAGAAGGAAAATGCCGATTTTCCTGCCGTCGGCGCCGCGCGCCGCCTGGGCTTCATCTTCCGGCTCGTAGACCGTCACGCCCATGTCCCAGTGGAGGCCGAGGGCGCTGATGCGGAAGATGTCTTCCGTCTGCCGGAGCGGGAGATCGGGCTTTGCCAGCACTTCGTCCGACAGCTTCAGGAGTTCTTCGCGGCTGACATCGGTCGGCGGCCGCCATTCCTGGTTCTTGAGCGAGGTTTCCATTCTATCCTCCAATAATCTTAGGAAAGCCGGTCATTGGCCGGCAGAACGATGCAGGCCTCCGGCGCGATTTCGAGCGTGATCGGATCACCGATGGCGGGATCGGCGCCGCGGCCGAGCAGGCACCGCACCTTTATGCCGTTCGCCTGGACGTCGACCTCCATCACGGCGCCGACGAAGAGGGCAAAATCGATCGTTCCGGAGAAGTGGTTGATCCCCGATGTGTTGATCGCCGATGCGACACGCAGGTCCTCGGGACGCAGGCTGAGCTGGGCCTCGTCGCCAATCTTCAGGCTTTCGGTCGGATCGGTGCCGCGGAACTTGCCGAGCGGCGTGTCGACCAGCACGACATGCGAGGCGGAATCGACTTCAAGGATCCGGCCGGAGACGAAATTGGTCGTGCCGATAAAGCTCGCGGTGAAGGTATTGCGCGGCTTGCGGTAGATCTGTGTCGGGCGACCATGTTCGACCACCTTGCCGTCCTTCATGACGACGATCCAGTCGGACATCGCCAGCGCTTCCGCCTGGTCGTGCGTGACATAGATGGACGTCAGCCCGATCTGGCGCTGCAGCCGGCTGAGTTCCGCGCGCATCTCGCCGCGCAGCTGGGCGTCGAGGTTGCTGAGCGGTTCGTCGAATAGCAGCGCCTTCGGCTTGCCGACCAGCGCGCGGGCTATGGCGACGCGCTGCTGCTGCCCGCCGGAAAGGCGCGGTGCCGGCCGGTCGGCGAGATGCGCCAGGCGCACGACCTCCAGCGCTTCCATGGCAACCTTGCGGCGTTCCGCCTTCGGTATGCCCCGCCCTTCCAGGGCATAGGCGACGTTTTCGAGCGCCGTCATATGCGGCCAGATGGCATAGGACTGGAAGACCATGCCGAGAGAGCGCCGATTCGGCGGCACGAAGATGCCGGCTTGCGGATCGGCGACCGTCTGGCCGTCGATGACGATGCGGCCGCTGCTGGCGCGTTCGAGACCGGCGATGCAGCGCAGCGTCGTCGTCTTGCCGCAGCCGGAGGGGCCAAGCAGCGTCACCATCTCGCCGCGGTCGACATTCAGGCTGACGCCGCTGACCGCAAAGATACTTTCGGAACCGGTCGGGAAGCCCTTCTTGAGCTGTTCGATGGTAATCATTTTGCTCCTCGCCTGATCTGACGCGGTGATGGATATTCGGAATGAGAAGTGGGAGCGGCCGACATTAGAGCTGCTCCTTGACGCCGTAGCGTCGGCCGATGGCGTTCGAGATCGAAACCAGGATCATCAGCACCAGGAACATCAGCACACCGAAGGCGCTGACGCTCATGAAGGAGCCCTGTTCCCAAAGATCGTAGATGACGACCGCCGCGGTGCGGTTGTCGGCGCGGGCAAGCATGAGGGCCAGCGTCAGTTCGCGATAGGCATGCACCATCACCCAGAACCAGGCGCCGAGCAGGCCGGGCTTCAGCAGCGGCAGCATGATCTTGAAGAAGTTGCGCACCCAGGAGACGCCGGCCACCTGGGCCGCTTCCTCGAGCTCGCTGTGGATCTGGCCCATCGACGTCGACACGAAACGCAGCGAGACGGGCATGAATTTCGTGACATAGGCGAGGAAGATGATGGTCAGCGTTCCGATAACGGGAAGCGGTACCAGCAGGTAGAACCACATGAAGGCGGCGCCGAGTACGACGCTCGGGATGGCGATCGAGCCGAAGGCCAGGAAATCCAGGACCCTGCGGCCCGGCATGCGGCTCTTGTGGGCGAAATAGGCAATCAGCGTCACGAAGAGTACAACGAAGGTCGCGGTGACAACGCCGAGGATCGTGCTGTTGATCATCGGATTGATGAGATAGTCGTCCTTGAAGAGATCGGCATAGTTCTTCAGTGTCATCGTCTCGAAGGCGATCGCGCTCGGCGGCTGGTAGAAGGGCAGCAGCGAGACATAGACCATCATCAGGAACGGCAGGATGGTGATCATGAAGACCAGCAGGAACGAGACGGCGAAGGTCACGTATCGCCATTTGCCGAGATCGGTCTTGCGCGGTTTGAAGTCCTTGCCCGTGATGGTCTGGTAGCGCTCGCCATGGCGCACGAGCCTGAAATAGAAGGCGAGCAACACGATCGCCAGCACCAGCATCGCCATCGAATAGGCGCCGGAAAGGCCCCAATCGACTGGTGTCTGCGAGGTGTTGAAGAAGATCTCCGTCGAATAGACCTTGATATCGGCGCGCCCGCCGATCAGCAGCGGCACCTCAAAGGTCTCGACCGTGGTGATGAAGAGCAGCAGCAGGGCGGCGCCGACGGCAGGCAGCGCAAGCGGCAGCGAGATGCGGAAGAGGGTACGGAAAGTCCCCGCCCCCGTCATGGTCGAGGCTTCCTCGAGGCGCGGGTCCATTGCCTGAAAGGCCGAGGACAGCAGCAGATAGGCGAGCGGCACCATCTCGATCGCATGGATCCAGACCATGCCGCCGAAGCTGTAGACATTGAGGAAATTGCGGATGCCCGTGGCATTCTTGATCAGCGCATTGAGGATGCCGATGTTCGGGCTTGCGAGCAGGATCCAGACGATGGTGATCAGAATGCTCGGAATGACGATGCGTGCCAACATGATCGTGCCGATCAGCTTGGCGCAGGGCGTGTTCGTCCGCTCCACCACCCAGGCGATGAAGGCGCCGAAGACAAAGGCAAGCAGCGTCGAAGCGAGTGAGAAAGTCAGCGTCTCGTAGGTCGCGCCCCAGAATTCCGAGGTGCCGAAGGCCTTGACGTAATTATCGAAGCTGAAGGTGGTGAGGCTGAGGAAGCCCTCTTCCCCCGGCCGCATCGTCTTGAAGCTTGTCCAGACGATCATGATGAATGGCAGCACGACCTGATAGACGAGCACCAGCATGACCAGAACGAAGACGACGCCACGCCAGCTTATGGCCGGGTTGCCCATCGTCGGTCTGCGCGACACCTGATCGGAAGGCGCCATTTTTTCGACTGCAGTCATTGATCCACTATCCAGGTTGCTAGTGCAGCGCCGTGCCGCCGGAGACAT
This sequence comes from Rhizobium sp. SVR5-9E, assembly GCF_056755095.1. Taxonomy (NCBI): domain Bacteria; kingdom Pseudomonadati; phylum Pseudomonadota; class Alphaproteobacteria; order Hyphomicrobiales; family Rhizobiaceae; genus Rhizobium; species Rhizobium sp. SVR5-9E. The sequence goes on from NZ_JBNDHS010000028.1 coordinate 6,593, forward strand.
CGAGGCAACTGCCCGTGATGTGGCTTGCCTGTTCCGAGAGCAGGAAGGCGACGGCATTGCCGACATCGCGCGGGCTTGTCGGCGTGCCGAGCGGCGAGCGCGTCTCGCTGTCGATATCCTTCTTCCAGCGTGCCGCCGTATTGCCGGGCGCCACCGTGTTCACGCGGATGCCGTGCCGCCCCACCTCCTGAGACAGCGACTGGGTGAAGGCGATGATCGCCGCCTTGGATGCAGAATAGATCGAGGCCTGCGGTCCGCCACGAAGGCCGCGGGCCGCCGTGATGCTGACAATGCCGCCGCGCTTGCGGGCGATCATGTCGGGCAGCACCGAGCGGCAGCAGTTCAACACGCCCTTGAGATTGATCTCCAGCATGCGGTCCTGCTCCTCGATCGTGAAATCGATGAAGTCCTTCTTCGGGATGCCGATGCCGCGTCCGCCGCCGGCGACGTTGACGAGCGCATCGACACCGCCATGGCGCGCCTTGACGGCCTCGATAACGCCAGCGATTTCGTCCGGCTTCGTCACGTCCATGCGATGAACTTCCGACCGGGCCGGTTCGGGAAGGCCCGCGGCCACCTGGTTGGCATTGTCGACGTTGATGTCGGTGATGGCGACATGCCATCCGGCTTCATTCAGACATTGGGCTATAGCTTCGCCGATCAGGCTCCCGCCGCCCGTAATCATTGCTACGTGCATAATGGAGAACCTTAATCCAGCGGCCGGTAGGCTTCGGGCTTCAGACCAGACGACTTCAGAATGTAGTCCGCCATTTCGGCGCGCCGGGGGATCCACACCTCGCCCTGATACTGCTTGACGTAGCGGATCATCGCTTCGAGCGCGGTGGCGATATTCGGCCGGCCGCCCAGTTCGGCGTGGACGATGACGTCGACGGCGCCGGGCCGTCCACGCAATGCTTCCTGATAGATATAGTCAAAGGAGGTCTTGAAGCCTTCGAAATAGGTGGTTGCATTGCCGAGCCCGTTTGACCAGGCGCGCCAGTCATTGGCGTAGTTGAGTTTCGGGATCACTGCAATTTGCCTGCCGGAGACCTCGGCGATATAGGGCACGTCGTCGTCGAACGCATCGCCGAACCAAGTATAGCCCTCGTCGGCCACGATGCCGAGCGTTTCGGCCGTCACCAGATTGCCTGGACCGGCCCAACCGACCGGGCGTTCGCCGGTGCACTCGGTGATGATGCGGGTGCAGCCGCGTACTTCCTCGCGCTGCTCCTCCGGCGTCAGATCCGTCATGTGGTGATCGTTGGTCATGCCATGGCTGCAGATCTCATGACCGGCGGCATAAAGCGCCTTGACGGTGTCCGGCCACTTCTCGACGGCGTAACCGTTGACGCCGATCGAAGCATGGACATCGTGTCTGTCAAATATATCCATCAACCGCCAGATGCCGACCGCGCCACCATAATTGGCGTGCGAGAGCGACGAGACGTTGACCGGTATCTTTGGCGACTTCTTGAAACGCCCACTTTTCTGAAAGGCCTCGTAGGCAACGCGGAATGTGCAACAAACGAGTTTATCCTCTGGCCAACGCAGCTTCGGCTGCGGCCACTGAACGCCATAATGCATGATAGCAGTTCCCCTGCTGATATTTGTTGTTTGACATTCGAAGGGCTAGCACGTCATAAAATATTTGACAATGCCCTTAATACATTTGACAACCTTATGCGTCGAAACACCACGAACTTGACAATAAGGGGAACCCAATGAAGATCATAAAGCGCGTGCAGAGCATGGGAATTTTGCTGGCTGTCACCGTGGGGCTGACGGCAGGTGCTGCAAGCCGCACATTCGCGCAGGAATTAACCGCGGACGAAAAGATCTATGCCGATCTAGCCAAGCTCGATCCGGCGGAGCGCCAGAAAAAGATCGAGGAAGGCGCCAAGGCCGAGGGCGAACTTTCCCTCATTCATACCTGGCGTGGCGAACTGTCCCGCGATCATCTGAAGCTTTTTCAGAAGAGATATCCCTTCCTCAAGGTCGAGCTCATCGATATCGGTTCGCAGGATGCCGCCGACCGGCTGCTCGCCGAAGAGACCGCGGGCCGCCATCTAACGGATGCGATCAACATGTCACTGGGCGACAGTAGTGGCGTGCGGCAGCTCTTTGCTCATTATCCAACACCTGCCACCAAGGCCATCCTGCCGCAATACAACGGCTTCCTCGATCCGGATAACCGTTGGGTTCCCTTTTACTGGAGCGAACACGGCATCTCCTACAACAGCAACATGCTGACACCCGAACAGGCGCCTAAGTCGTGGGAGGATCTCTGCAAGCCGGAATATAAGGGCCAGGTTTCCTTTGATCCACCGGAAGTGCGCTTCCTGCTCGGCATGTACGCCATTCTTGGCCCTGACAAGATCGAGAACTGGATGAAATGCATCGGCGAGAATGATCCGATCATCCAGCGCGGCCATACCCAGCGCGTCCAGCTGATGGCCGCCGGCGACCACGCGATCCAGGGCGACAACTATCTCTACCAAGGCCTTCTGATGAAGAAGGAGAACCCCTCCACGCCGTTCCAGCCGGTCTGGTCGGCTCCCGTCCAGGCGACCGCCGGCGTGATGATCATCAACAAGAACGCGCCGCATCCCTATGCCGCGGCCCTCTGGTGCGACTGGGTGCTTTCCGACGAAAGCCAGAAATATACCGCCGAGCGATATCGTGGCCCGGTAACCATTCCGCATCCGTATATGCCGGCCGACGCCAAGATCGTCATCTCGGACTCCTCCGACCCAGCGCTCGGCAAGCGCCTACTCGATATGTGGGACAAGTATGCTACGCATGGCAAGGACTGACGGCTGACAGCCTGCGTTCAGGACGATATCACGGGCCGGACGACGGCCCGTTTTTAATTTTCCGAGACCACGTTGTCCGCCCGGATTGCGTAAGATATCGAGCCGTTTTTCCCAGCCGCTGCCTATCATCACCCAGCGTCGTTGTTATCCAACGGTGGGTTCGTTTCTGGCGTTTAGTTGAGACTGGCCAAGTCCGGACTGCTCGGATCCGGCATCCGCCCCGCCGGAGGATGCCGAGATCGTGCACATTGAAGTCTCCGCCCTGGGATTCACGATCGGACGCGATGGCGACGTGCCTTATCCGCATTTCCCGTTGGCGGATTGCCCAGTGCATGACTGCGCCACTCCATCGTGTGGACCCCGCTCCAGCTACGTGCAAGCCGTCCTACCTATACACCCTGCAGATGTGCGCCTCCTAGGAAACCGCAATTTCAAGGCCGCGGGAACCGCGGTTAGCTCCTGTTTTTAAACCATGCAGGACAAGGCGCGACGGTATCAAACCACGTTCAAGGCGCAATAAAGGTTGGCTTTAAATACACAATATTTGAAACATCAAGGAGGATAGGATGGTTGCTATAAGCTCTTCTGCCAACACAAATAACCAGGCGTCGGTGCTTACCTCACTGCAGCCCGTAGCCGCGGAAGCGGTGAAAGTACGATCTGAGCATTCGCAAACGGATCGTAGTTGGCTTAGCGACCTCGTGATCGAGGGATCGGACGACAATGTTGACGATTTCATCTACGATTCTACCGGAAAACTTTCTAAGGGCGATCCCGAGGATCCGGTGAATTTCTGGGAGGCGCCGACCTCCACCGATGAAACGGGAGACGTCATCGGAACTGCTCCAGTCGCGACCCCATGGACCCAGACCTTCTCGTCAGTCGACCACTTCAAGACCGCGCTCCACAGCTACCTTAGGCAAAAGGTCGCCTCGCCTGAAGTGCAGGAAGCGCTCCGAAATGCCGCGATCATGACGCCGGAAAAACAGGCGCTCAAAGATGGTGTTGTCAGGGGCACCGCGCCTGAACGCGCAGATGACATGGTCAAGATGGTAAGTATGCTCAATGAGATGATCAAAGCATCTCATTCAGAGCGTTATAAGGAAAACGACGATTACCGGCAAAGCGTTGATACACGCACCGCAATGTTCAAGCGAATTATCACCAATGATTACGGATACCTGAAGAGAGAAACGGACATGAGTGCCCCGCTGATCGTCGCCAATGACGACGGCACCTACTCGCTTCCCAATCTCACAATCAGCTACAAAGGCGAAGTGCTCTACACACACACTTCGTAGTATTTTGCCACGGGGCCGGCTGGCCGGCCCTGGACCCGCAGCGCTATTGCCCCCACGGCATCGATTGGACCGGCAAACGGGTAGCATCCGATCAGGACTATGCAAAGCACGTGCGTGACGTCGACGCGCCGAGCCCGGCGCGCTTCCATGCCGATCCCCGCCGGCTCTTCGAGGCTTCCGGATCTTCCGGCAAGGTCATCGTTTTTGCGGTACGGCTCGATACATTCGAGGCGACGAAGGATGCGAAAGTGTTCTATGTCGGGACCAACGATCTCAATGAACTTGCCCATATCCGCCGCACGATGCTCGCGTCCTTCGCGTCGCTTCCGATCGCGGCCGAGTATATCCACCGGAACGCCTTTGATTCGCCGAGCGCTACGCCACGTGTTTCATCAGGACTACGTAATCCGCCAGGGCGTCGACTGGCTGGAGACTGAACACAAGATCCTTGAGCTGCTCGACAAGCGTAACGCCCGTTATCCGGCGGAGCACAATGTCCGCCGCCTCCACCGTGCCGACGAGGTCGCCGCCGCCCACTATCGCGACCTCGATCCATGCAACTGCTTCAATCCGGGCATCGGCCAAACGTCCAAGCTGCCACGCTGGCGCTAGTCAGATGGAATTGGACGATTTTCGCCTTGCATAATTATCGATAACATGCAGTTTTATCGATAATTTGTGACTTGGAGCATTGTCGACATGAAGAAATTAGGCGCAACCGCGCAGAGCGCTCGTGAAAGCAACAATCGATCGCCTCACACCTCGCTAGATGAGGCTCATATTATCTATAATTTACCTTTCAACGATCTACTCTTCCGCGCGCAAAGCGTTCATCGCATGCACTTCGACCCAAACACCGTGCAGATGAGCCGACTCCTATCGATCAAGACCGGCGGATGTGCGGAGGACTGTGGGTACTGTAGCCAGTCCGCCCACTATCCGACCGGCCTGAAGGCGTCGAAGCTGATGGAGGTGGAACGGGTTCTCACCGAGGCCCACAAGGCCAAGGATGCAGGCGCAACACGGTATTGCATGGGTGCGGCTTGGCGCAGTCCAAAAGACCGGGACATGGACTCGCTGGTCGCAATGGTTGAAGGCGTGAGAGCGCTCGGCATGGAAACCTGCATGACGCTCGGCATGTTGACAGAGGCTCAAGCGGACAAGCTCGCAGAGGCCGGCCTTGATTACTACAACCACAACATAGACACGTCCGAGCGCTTCTATCCCGAAATCATCACCACACGAAGCTTCGAGGACCGGCTCGACACGTTGGAAACCGTACGAGCAGCCGGGATCAAGGTCTGCGCAGGCGGTATCCTGGGGATGGGCGAGACCGCTGAGGACCGGATCTCGATGCTGCTAACGCTGGCAAATTTGCCCGTTCCGCCGGAAAGCGTGCCGATCAACCAGCTTATCCCCATTCCTGGCTCCAAGCTGGCCAATGCAGCGCCTGTCGATTCGATCGATTTCGTGCGCACGATCGCGCTGGCGCGCATCCTGATGCCGACGTCGCATCTGCGCCTTTCGGCTGGACGCACCGAGATGAGCGACGAGATGCAGGCGCTCTGCTTCTTCGCCGGTGCCAACTCCATCTTCGTCGGCGACACGCTTCTGACGGCAGACAACCCCGGCGAGGACCACGACGCAGCACTCTTCCGCCGCCTCGGGCTCGCTCCGATGACGCTGGAGCCGGCTGAGTGACTGGGCCAATGCTGTCCGGATATGCAGCCACACTTGAGGGCCTGCAGCGCAAGGCGAGGCTACGCAGTCTTTCGCCGCAACGAGGCGTGGACTTCACCTCCAACGATTTCCTTGCTCTTGCAGGCGCGCCCCGCCTGAAAGAGGCGATCATGGCCGCAATGGAGAGAGGCGTTCCGGCGGGTGCAGGCGGTTCCCGCCTGCTGCGCGGCAACCACCCGGAACACGAAGCGCTGGAGACGGAAGCCGCCGTTTTTTTCGGCGCTGATCGCGTGCTCTATTTCGGCAGCGGCTACGCCGCCAATTCCGCGCTGTTTTCGACCTTGCCCCAACGCGACGATCTGATCGTGTACGACACGCTGATCCATGCCAGCGCCCATGAGGGCATTTCGGCCAGCAAGGCGGCGGGTGTCAGTGTTTCGCATAACGATGCGAACGCCTTCGATGAGGCAATCCGAAACTGGCGCAAGGACGGCGGCAGGGGCCGGCCCTGGATTGCGGTCGAGAGCCTCTACTCCATGGATGGAGACAAGGCCCCGCTCGCCGAACTTGTCGACGTCGCCGACCGTCACGAAGGGTTTCTGGTGATCGACGAAGCCCATGCGACCGGCGTATTCGGCGCGGGCGGCAAGGGGCTTGCGGCAGGGTTGGAGGGCCGGGAGAACGTGCTTGCCCTGCATACCTGCGGCAAGGCGCTCGGCGTATCGGGGGCCTTGCTCGCAGTACCGGGCGTCCTTGCGGACTATCTTGTCAACCGTGCCCGCGCCTTCATCTATTCCACCGCGCCCTCGCCTCTCATGGCGGCAGGTGTGCGAGAGGCCCTACAGATGGTGGAGGAAGAACCTGACCGCCGCGAAGCTCTGGAACGCCTCGTCGCACTTGTCGGCGAAGGATTGGCAAGACGGTTCGGCATGGAGCCGAGCCGGTCGCAGATCCAGCCGGTCCTGATTGGCGATAACGCTCGGGCCGTACGAATTGCCGAGATCCTTCAGGCCGAAGGCTTTGACATCCGCGCAATCCGACCGCCGACCGTACCTGAGGGCACTGCGCGTCTCAGGCTGTCAATCACCCTCAACGTCGATCCGCAGCAGATTGCGTCCATGCTGGATTGCCTCGCCGCCGCCATGGAGGAACACAGGAGATGACCGCCCGTTTCGTGGTATCCGGTACCGATACCGGCATCGGCAAGACCGTCTTCGCCGCAGCGCTGGCCGGTGCGCTCAACGCCCGATACTGGAAACCGGTGCAATCTGGTCTGGAGGGCGAGACGGACAGTGACGTAGTCTCCAGGCTAAGCGGTTTGCCCGCTGAACACATCCTGCCGGAAGCCTATCGCCTGACCGTTCCAGCCTCGCCGCACCTTTCGGCGCGTCTCGACGGCGTGGAAATCGACATGGCCAAGCTTGAGCCGCCGACCTGTGCCGATCCGCTGGTCATCGAGGGGGCTGGTGGCCTGCTGGTTCCGCTCACCGAAAAGACCGTCTTTGCCGATGTTTTCGCGCGCTGGCGCATTCCCGTCATCCTCTGCGCCCGAACATCGCTCGGCACCATCAATCACTCGCTGCTGTCCATCGAGGCGCTGCGCAACCGCGACATCCCTATCTGCGGCGTGGCGTTCATTGGCGCGGAAAATGCCGATACCCAGGCCACCATCGCTGCCATCGGGCGGGTGAAAGTCTTGGGCCGGTTGCCGTTCGTGGAAAGGCTGACGCGGGAAAACCTAAGCCGCGCCTTCCGCGAGAATTTCGATACTGCATCCCTGATGGAGGCACGCGCGTGATCCCCTCACCCGTCTGGCACCCCTTTACACAGCATGCCCTCGAAGCGCCGATGAAGCGCATCGTCGCGACAGAAGGCGCATATTTGTTCGATGAGGATGGCAATCGCTTCCTCGACGCAATCTCGTCGTGGTGGGTGATTACGCATGGCCATCGCCATCCCGGCATCATGGCTGCAATCCGCGAAACGACGGAGGCCTACGACCAGATCATCTTCGCGGAGTTCACCCACGAGCCCGCAGAAGCCCTCGCGGCAGGTCTGCTCGACTTCGCCCCTCGAGGACTGCAGCACGTCTTCTACTCGGACAGCGGATCGACGGCGGTCGAGGTGGCGATCAAGATGGCGCTCGGCACCTTCTACAATCGCTCTGTCGCGCGTGACCGTATTGTCGTGATGGAACACGGCTATCATGGCGACACGATCGGTACTATGTCCGCGGGAGAGCGTGGCGTGTTCAATGCGCCCTTCGAGCCGCTGCTGTTCGGCGTGGACCGCCTTCCCTTTCCCGAACCAGGTCGCGAACAGGAAACCCTTGATGCGTTCGAGACCATCTGCCGCTCAGGCAGGGTCGCCGCAATTCTGGTCGAACCGCTGGTGCTCGGCGCGGGCGGCATGAAGATCTATGGCAGTGCCATCCTCTCCGCCTTGAAGGACATCGCCGGCCGATACGGTTGCCTATTCATTGCCGACGAAGTGATGACTGGTTGGGGTCGCACCGGAACGCGCTTTGCCTGCGAACAGGCAGGTGTGACGCCGGATATCCTGTGTACGTCGAAGGGGCTGACCGGGGGTGCGCTTCCCCTCGCGGCAACTCTGTGCACCGGAGAGATATTCGAAGCCCATCTGTCCTACGACCGCCGAAAGACGTTTTTCCATTCGAGTTCCTACACGGGCAACCCAATCGCCTGCGCGGCGGCTGTCGCCAATCTGCAAGTCTGGCGCGACGAGCCGGTAGAAACCCGGATCGCCGAGCTTGCAGCGCAGCACACGCAGCATTTGCAACGCTTCGAGAACGACAAGCGATTTGCAAACGTCAGACAGTGCGGGACGATCGCCGCCCTCGATCTCGCAGTACCCTCCGGCGGTTACCTGGCGGAAGTGGGACCCCGTATGCGCAGGATGTTCCGCGAGCGCGGAATGCTTTTGCGCCCGCTCGGAAACGTCATCTACCTGATGCCGCCTTATTGCGCGAGCGCCGGGGATATCGCGGCGGCCTATGAGGCGATCGACGAGGTCGTCTCGCTCGTTCTGGAGGAGACGGTATCTTGACACCGCTGTCTTCCCGCTTCGCCGGATTCGGTCATGCCGTTCCATCCCGCATCGTGCACAATGCGGAAATCGAAGCCCGCCTTGGTCTCGAAGAGGGCTGGATCGAAAGACGCACCGGCATCCGATCCCGCCGCTGGGCAAAAGAGGGAGACACGTTGAGCGGTCTTGCGGCCGAAGCCGGGAAAATGGCCCTTGAGGATGCCGGCGTTGCGCCGGACGAGATCGCGATGACCCTGCTTGCGACCTCGACGCCGGATCATCTGCTGCCGCCGTCTGCACCGCTTCTGGCCTATAAGTTCGGACTGGAGAAATCCGGCGCCATCGATCTTGCCGGAGCGTGTTCGGGCTTCCTCTACGCGCTGACGCTCGCTGACGGCTTCGTGCGTGCGCACGGTCGCGCAGTGCTGATCGTCGCAGCCAACATTTTAAGCCGCCGCATCAACCCTGCGGAACGTGCCAGCGCCGCCCTGTTCGCGGACGGCGCTGGTGCGGTGGTGCTTGCCCCCTGCAGCAACGGGCAAAGCGGCCTCAGGGCAGCCGTCCTCGCGTCTGATGGAAGTGGCTACGATCTGATTGGCATTCCCTCGGGCGGCAGCAACAGGCCTTTCTCTCCGGAGATCCCGGCGGATCAGGCCCTGATGTCAATGCGCGATGGGCGAGAGGTTTTTTCCCGGGCTGTCGATCTCATGACGCAGACCTCGCGCCAGGCGATGACCGATGCGTCTGTAACAGTCTCTACCGTTGACCGCTTCATTCCGCACCAGGCCAATGTCCGCCTTTGCGAGGCGGTTCGCCACAATCTGGCTCTGGAGGAGCGCAAGGTCGTCAGCACGATCGCGGAATTCGGCAACTCGTCGGCCGCGACCATTCCTTTGTCCCTCTCCATCCAACATCGACACAAGCCACTGAAGTCCGGAGAGCACCTGTTGATGACCGCCGCAGGCGCGGGACTGAGCGGTGGGGCCGCTCTCTTTACTATGTGAGTTCGTGGGTTGAGAAACGACGCTGGACCGCTTGCGCAGGCTCTGCGGAGCCTGCGCGCGACACTGGTGGCGAGAGCTGAGCGTTTTTGCTGCGGTGCGACGAAGGGAATTTCTGACCGCCGAAAAGACCGATACAAAGCGTTGCACGCCCCGCTTTTCCTGAATCGATTTTGGGATATTCGGAGGAGGCACTGCGGGCATCTGACTGGCGGGTTAGCCGCTGGCGCAGATCGTGTTACATCATGCGCGCTCAATTGTCGCAACAATGTCTTAGGCTTCTAGAGCTTACATCGCTTCGATGCCGCTTCACGATACGCCACATCACTGACGTGCTTTTGCAACACCTGTTTCCGGGACATAGCGGATGAGCAAGGTGGCCACAGCCGCCGCCGATAATGCCGTAAAGAAAAATGAGGCTGGATAGCCGAAGTATTCGGACATGGCGACGAACATGATCGGGCTCAGCGTCGTTCCGCCCTGGCCGGTGAAGCGCCACAAGCCGAGGAAACGTCCGCGCGCCTGCGGCGGAGCGACATCGGCCCCAACCGTTTGAATGGATCCGCCGGTCAGCGCCTGTAACGCTACAGCGATAAAAAACAGAACCGTGTACCAGACGAAGCCAAGGCCTATCAGTGTCGACAGGCCGAGCGCTGCCATCGCGACCGCGACACCGCTGAAGCCCGGCACCATTGTGCGCTTGCGGCCGAACTGATCCATCATCCAGCCTGCCAGAAAGCCGATCGGCAAAGAGAGAAGTGCAGCACCGGTTGCCAGATAGCCGATTTGCTGGGGGCCGAGATGATAGGTGAAGGCAGCATAGAGATGCAGAAGGTCGGCCATGATCGGGCCACGGGTAAGCCCGGCAAAGAGAGCTACACCGAAGTAGGGAAGACGTGGCCGGATGATCTCCCATGCCGTTAACGGAGGTGCTTTGCTGTCTTTGCTATTCGATCCGACGTCTGGATTGTTGCGCGGCGTATCGGCGGCGAACAAAAACGCAGGCACGAAAGCGATCAATGCAAGAAGTCCATAGGCGAGGAAAGGAGCACTCGGGCCCCAAGTGCCTGCTATGAACCCGCCGAGGACCGGCCCGGCCAGCGCCCCGGTGTTGTTCATTCCGAACATCCAGCTCACCTGCTTGCCGCGCTGCTGGGCTGGCGCGTGATGAGAAATCCCCGCCAACCGCGCCATCAACCACATCTGCGCCGCAACTCCATCAAGGAACCGAAGGATCAGTAGTTCCGGAAACGAAAATGCGAAGGCCGCCAGAAACGCCATAAGCGACGTCAGCAGAGGCCCTGCGATCATGACAGGACGACGCCCGAGACGATCAATCAACCATCCGGAAGGAATAGTCCCGAAAAGGTTGCCCAGCAAGAAAGCGGTCACGACGCCGCTGGCCACGCTGAAGTCTACGTCGAAGGATTTCGCCAAGGTGGGAACGGCAGGCACAGCGATCCCGGCGCCAAGGGCGAAGATCAGCGCCGGCAGGTAGGTCGATAAGAAAATGTTCCAGGAAAGCGCGCGGCCGGTCTGCGAGATATTGGAGGCTGCTTGCTGAGGCGGGGTGTAGCTGCTGTTGCTCATGGCGGGTCAAATATCGCTTTATGAATTAATACATTGCGTGGTTACGGTTGGGCGCGCCGGCCGCGTAGAGGAATCGTGCGGCTGTCGATCGAAGTACGCTCGTTTATATAGTTCCATTATCCTGCTTTTTGCATGCCCGCATGCCGGAATTCACCTCTAATCGCGCCGATCGCGAGCAACTACGTCTAGGCGACAATCAACCACCATGAATGGACGGATCGAGGCGCGCAGGTATCAGGCCGAGCCTGCCTTGCGTGCTGCGGCGAGATTATCGAAAACAGCCGCACCGAGAAACATGGTGTCGCTGGCAAGAACAAAGAAGCTGATCCCTGCCTGCCGCCATCTGCCGACATCGGCGGGCGACGGCCGGAAGATGCCGACGGCGCGACCCGCTTGTAAGGCCGCGGACGTGATCGTGCCGATCGCGCGGTCCAGCTTTTCCTGGCCGGCCGGTCCCATGGCATCGATAGAAACCGACAAATCGCCGGGACCGATGAAAATCAGATCCACGCCTTCAACGGCGGCAATCTGCTCGATGTTGGCCAGCCCCTCGGCCGTCTCGACCTGTATCGCCAGCACCAGCGTCTCGTTGGCCTTCGCCAGATAGTCCGGGATGCGGTAGCCGTAGCCCGCCGCTCGTCCGGGGCCAACGCCGCGGCTGCCGATCGGTGGGTAGCGAGTGGCAGACACGGCGGCCTTGGCCTGTTCGGCGGTCGAAACCCTGGGGACGAGGACACCCCCGGCGCCGGCATCGAGGACGGCCGCAATCGCTTCCGGAGCATGACCGGGAACGCGCACCATCGCCGTGACCGAATGGACATCCGCCGCACGCACCAGATCCTCGATACGCTCGCGGCCGATCTGGGCGTGCTCCCAATCAATGCAGATGAAATCAGGCCCGGACTGCGCCATCACCTCGACGGCCACCGGATGCGGGATCGCCGAAAAGGTGCCGACGAGCAACGCCCGATTGAGGCACTGCGTACGAAAATCATTCATGTCAGCATCTCCGGTCGGCTTCCGTGGTCCACGATCGAGAAGGTTTAAACATAAAGCAATTTGCGCTCAAGCCGAAAACATGGTCAAGCTAAGGCATAGGCAGCGCGCGAAGCTGCTCGACACAGAGGAAGCAGTACCGTGAAGCAGCATCCGCTCAAAGGCGCAAATCGCCTGAAACTCGGCGTTTTCTCCGCGAACGCCGATGGCGGCCTTGCGATCACGGACGTCCCCGAGCGCTGGACCGCGGGCTGGGCCGACAATCTGACGGCCGCGCAGATCGCCGATCGCGCCGGTTTGGAGTTCTTGCTTCCAATCGCCCGCTGGCGGGGTTTCGGGGGCAAGAACCGCGTGCGCGAGTGGTCCTTTGAGACATTCACCTGGGCAGCCGCCCTTGCGGCTTCCACCGAGCGGATCGGATTGTTCATGACCGTCCATGTGCCCCTTGTCCACCCGCTCTATGCCGCCAAGGCACTGGCGACCGTCGATCATGTCAGCGGCGGACGTGCTGGGTTGAATATCGTCTGCGGATGGAATCCTAAGGAGTTTGCCATGTTCGGCACGTCGCTGGTCGAAAAAGGATATGATCAGGCTGACGAATGGCTTCAGGTGCTGGAGCATGCTTATGCGGCAGATGCGCCGTTCGACTACAACGGGACCTATTACAAGCTGACGCAGGCCATCAGCCGGCCCGCGAGCCTGCAAAGCCCCCGTCCGGTCACGATGAACGCGGCCTTCGGCGGACCGGGGCGGGATTTTGCAGCCAGGAGCTGCGACTACCTGTTCACGACCTTCTCGGAGATCCGCGAAGCAGGAAAACCTGTAGCCGACATCCGCGCCCGCGCCGAAGCCAATAAACGCGAGGTCGGCGTATATACGGTGTGCCACGTCGTCTGCCGGGAGACGCAGGCCGAGGCAGACGACTACTATCATCGCTACGCCGTTACGCTGGCCGATCACGAGGCGGTCGATGTCCATATGGCCAGCAAGAAGGAGTTCTCGCAATCACATGACCGCGAGGCTTACGATCGCTACCGTCAGCGCTTTGCCGGCGGTGCCGGCAGCTATCCGCTCGTTGGAACACCGGAGCGCATCACCGAGGAGATGATCGCCATCTCACAGCAGGGCTACGCCGGCATCGCGCTTTCCTTCGTCAATTATACGCAGGAGCTGCCCTTCTTCTGCGATCGTGTCCTGCCGCTGCTTATGCAGGCCGGCTACAGACAGTGAACGATCGGAGGATGCTTGAAGAAGGGTTTCAAGCGCGGATAGGATCGGCGCCTCGGATCAAAACTCCATTGCAAGAAGAATAGGATAGTGCGGATGGCCCTTGGCCCTGTTTCATCGCGGACGACGATCCAGGAGGCAGTTTACCAGCAACTGCGCAATGCCCTCATGACCGGTAGGTTTGATCCCGGGCAGACGTTGACGATAGCCTCGCTCGCGGAAACATTCGGCACCAGCAACATGCCGGTTCGTGAAGCGCTGCGTCGCCTGGCAGCGGAAAATGCGCTCGAGGTTGCTCCGAACGGCTCGGCGCGCATCCCGCCGGTGACCGCTGCGCGGTTGGACGATCTTGCGCGCGCTCGAATAGCGGTTGAGGGCCTTGCCACCGAGCTCGGTGGCCCGCGGCTGACGCCCGTCGACATCGCGCTGCTCGAATCCATTACCGACCAGCAGCATGCCACAGCGCGAGAGAACGTCTACGAACTCATCGAAATGAATCAACGCTTCCACTTCACTATCTATCGTGCGTCGGGATCCGAGGTTCTGTTGCAGCTGATCGACACGCTTTGGCTTCGGCTCGGTCCCTATATGCGCTTGCTCGCGGGCTCCGTCGGTCCGCTGATCCGCAAGGGAGAGCTCGATCCGGCCGGGTTCCACGGCGTTATCATCGAGGCTCTGAAAGCCGGGGATTTTGCCGCTGCTCGCCAAGCCGTCGTAGACGACATCCGACACACACATGAGATTCTTAGAAATTTCTGCAGCAGAAGTCGCGACTAGCCCTTCCCTAGCCCAGAGATCCGAACCGCGCGTGGTTTGCTTTCCAAAATTAGTTGAACCATCAAATATTTTGTGATCAAATGATCAAACACTGACGCCAGGACATTAGCATCCGCGACAGTTCCATATCATCGGCATTGCAGGAGCGATTATGAGTGTATCGGTTTCCACGAAGGGCTTTACGGGCCAGAACAGCTTCCCCGTCGACGAAGTCCGCGCCATGTTCCCTGCCATACAGAAGGCGGGTGACTTCATTTTCCTCGACAATGCCGGTGGCGCGCAGGTTCCCCAGGCCGTCGTGGACGCCGTTGCGACCCATCTCGTCGACTTCAACGTCCAGCGGATGGCAAAATACCAGCACAGCCAAGGCGTGGACCGCAATCTCGATGAGGCCCGCGAAACTGTCGCGCTCCTCGTCAACGCTTCTCGCCCGGAAGAAATCTCCTTCGGCCTCAACGCGACGTCTTTCATCAGGCTCGTCAGCCTCGGTATCGCCAAGATGCTGCAGGAGCGCAACGAGATCGTCGTCACAGACATGGACCACGACGCCAATATCGCCACCTGGCTTGCGCTTGAAGCGGACGGAGCCAAGGTCGTCTGGTGGCGCATGCGCGAAGACGGCACGTTGCACGTCGAGGATCTGAAGCCGCTCCTGAACGACAAGACCCGTCTCGTCGCTTGCACGGTCACGGCGCATTCAATCGGCACCATTGTCGACGTGGAAGCCGTGGGCAAGCTCGCGCATGCCGCCGGCGCAGAGGTGTTTCTCGATTGCGTCCACTATGGTCCGCATGGCCTGATCGATGTTCAGGCATGGGATTGCGACTATCTGGTCTGCTCCGGATACAAGAATTTTTCCCCGCACATGGGTTTCCTTTGGGGACGCTACGACGCGCTCTGCAAGCTTCCGACGTTCAAGGAGGACTTCATCCCTGATGTGCCGCCCTACAAGATCGAAGTCGGGACGTTCACCTACGAGAACGTCGCAGGCATGAATGCTGCCGTGAAGTACCTCGAAGCCCTCGGTCGCCGTTTCCTGTCCGGCACCGGTCATTCGCGCCGCGAGGCGCTGGCGGCCGCGATGGGCGCGATCCGTGAGTACGAATTGACGCTGTCTCGCGAAATGATCGCCGTCCTGAAGAAGCACGGCGCCGTGATCTACGGGATCTCCGACGAAGAGCGGCTTTCCCAGCGCGTTCCGACCATTTGCTTCAACATTCCCGGCGTCACGCCGCAGCAGATCGCAGCGGATATGGGAGAGGCCGGCATCGGCTTGCGCGACGGTCATATGTTTGCGCCGCGTTTGATGAAGCGGCTTGGTCTGTCGATGGAGCACGGCGCTATTCGTGTCTCGCTCGTTCACTACAACAAGATGGAGGAAATCGCCCGCTTCGATAAAGTGCTGGGCGAGGTTCTTACAAAGCGGAAAGTCTAGCGGGAAGCCGCTGACGACAAAACCGTCTCGGGCGCCTGCGAGACCTTTGAAACTTAAAATTTCTCTTGAATTGCGCCCGAGTTCGAATAACGTTTCCCCGCCGAACGTCGATCCTTGCTTCCGAGCAGCAGGCGTTCGGCCAGAAATGTAAGGACTGATCCTTGTCTTTTTTGGCGTCACCACTTTCCGCGGAAACAGCGAAGGCCCGCCACGCCTTCGAGGGTATCCGCGCACAGATTCGCGACCTCCGAACGGAGAACATCGCAGCGCTGGCGATGCGCGCCCGCGAACTTGGGGATGTCATCCCGCTTTGGTACGGCGAAGGCGATATGGTGACGCCGGCCTTCATCCGCGAGGCTGCCAAGGCGGCGCTGGATGACGGTTTGACCTTTTACATTCCGAACATGCGTGGCCTTGAGGCGTTGAACCAGGCTCTCAGCCGATATCAGTCGGACCTGCACGGCCGACCGATTCCTGTCGAACGGACGACCGTGGCACCGAGCGGCATGCAGGCGCTCTATATTGCCCTGCAGCTTCTCGTCGATATCGGCACGAACGTCGTCTATGTCGCGCCGCAATGGCCGAACATCCACAATGCGATCCATCTGATTGGCGGCGAGCCACGCCCTGTTTCGCTCGACTTCGATACCGATTGGCGCCTCGATCTCGACAAGCTCTTTGCCGCCTGCGATGCCCGCACGCGGGCAATCTTTTTGTCGACCCCGGCCAATCCCACGGGCTGGACGGCCAGTGCGGATGAGATGCAGGCGCTCCTAGAGTTCAGCCGACGCACCGGAATCTGGATCATATCGGACGAAGTCTACGGCCGCCTCTATTTCGAGGGCAATGTCGCGCCCTCGATCCTGCAGATCGCCGACGATACCGATCGTGTAATTTCGATCAACAGCTTCTCCAAGGCCTGGGCGATGACCGGCTGGCGGATCGGCTGGCTGTCTCACCCGTCTGGCATTGCCGATCAGCTTGCGGCGATGACGCAGTATATGAACAGCGGCACGGCAGGGATGATCCAGGCTGGCGCCGTTGCCGCCCTGACCGAAGGTGAACCGCTTGTGCAGGAAATCCGTGGCAGGGCGAAGGCTGGTCTCGATCTCGCCTACGAGCGCCTTGGCCAAATCCCTGGCATGATCCTGCCCGACAAGCCGCGGGGTGGCATGTATGCGTTCTTTGCCCTTGAGGGTCGCGCCGACGCGCGCGAAGCCTGTGCGGATATTCTTGAAAAGGCCCGCGTCGGTTTGGCGCCGGGCTATCTCTTCGGCAATTCTTCCGCAGCGTTCCTGCGCATGTGCGTATTCCGCGACATCGAACAGATAAGAATTGCGCTTGATCGCATGGTCGACGCGATGAAATGACGCTCCGCCGCAGGGCGGAACGGGAAATACCGGCGCCGGCAAAACCCGGCGCAGGCCGATAAACCAGAGGGAGATAAAAAATGAGCCTGACCCGTCGAAACCTGTTGGCCCTTGCGGCCGCCATCGGCCTTGCCGGTGGAGTATCCACTGCCTATGCTGCCGATGTCCTGAACGTCGGTTCCTATCCGAGCAACCCCCCTTTCGAATACAAGAACGACAGCGGTGCCTTCGAAGGCTTTGAGGTCGATATTGTCACCGAAGCTGCCAAGCGCGTCGGCCTGAAGCCGGAAATCGCCGACTACGGCTTCCAAGCCCTCTTTGCAGGCACGACTTCGAAGCGGATCGACGTAGCGATTTCCTCGATCACCATTACGCCGGATCGCCTGAAGTCTCAGTCGTTCACGCAGCCTTACTACGACTCCGACATGGGTGTCGCCACCAAGGCTGATAGCACCATCAAGGGACTTGGCGACCTCAAGGGCAAGACGATCGGCGTGCTCTCCGGCTCGACTGGCGACAAGTGGGTCAAGGACAATGCCGCAGCCAACGGTTTTGGGGACGTCAAGGGCTACAACGCCCAGCAGGAAATGTTCCTCGATCTCGGCGCTGGCCGCGTCGATGCCGTCATCAGCGACATCCCGGGCATGGAGTACCTCTTCGTCAAGATGAAGGGCTTTACCGTCAAGGATCGCATCAAGACCGGCGAACAGTACGGCCTGATGATGTCCAAGGATCACCCGTTGCTCGAGAAGATCAACGGCGCCATCACCGAAATGAAGAAGGATGGCACGCTCGCCAAGATCCACAAGAAGTGGTTCGGCAGCGATGCACCGGCCGGTTCGTCAACAGTCACCGAACTGCCGATCCCGAAGGCATAAGCTCGCAACCGAGTTTGAATTCGTCATGCCGGCCTCTGGCCGGCGTGATGCCTTACTCTGTACTTGCAAGGAATGCTCATGTCGCTGGTCGAGACCTTCTTCAACGCCGATGTCCTGCTGTCCAGCCTGCCGGCACTCCTTCGCGGTCTGGGGAACACGCTCCTGCTCGGACTTCTGGCCATCGCCGTCGGCGTTCCCGCCGGGCTGATCGTGAGCCTAATCCGGCTTTACGCGCCAAAACCGCTGCGCCTGCTGACGACGATCTACATCGACGTCTTCCGCGCGGTTCCCGTGCTTGTGGTTCTGATCCTGATCTACTATGCGCTGCCGTTCCTCGGCATCCGCCTCTCGTCCTGGGCTTCCGCGGTTCTTGCCTTCTCGATCGTCATGGCCGCCTATTCGGCCGAAATCTTCCGCTCCGGCATCGAAAGCGTCCCGCGCGGCCAGTTCGAAGCGGCAGCCGCTCTCGGCATTCCCTTCCTGGTAACGCTGCGCAAGGTCATTCTGCCACAAGCGCTGCGCATCGTCATTCCGCCGACCACCAGCAATTGCGTTTCGATGTTCAAGGATACGTCACTCGCCTCGACGGTGGCGCTGCCGGAACTGCTCAAAGAAGCAACCGACGCGCAGGCGCTTTATGCCAACCCGACGCCGCTGATCGGCGCGGCACTGGTCTATATCATATTCCTGTGGCCGATGGTTCGGCTGGTCAGCCTGCTGGAGAAGCGCTTCCAGGCTGAAAAGACCCGCTGAACAGCCACGGCGTATCGGCTAGTCGAAGTCCGCGCCCGAAAGATGGTTGCTGACGGAAGTCTTGACAGCTCCGATCCGGGACCAGAGGGCTGCGACGTCCGCCGGGTCGAGATCGGCCATCATATCACGCACCCAGCTCTCGTGAGCGGCGGCCATGGTGGCGAAAAGGTCATCCCCCTTGGCTGTCAGCTTGGCCACGGTCACGCGGCGATCGTCATCCGGGGTCTCGCGAACGACGAGGCCATCTGCCTCAAGCCGCTCCACCAACCCGGTTACATTGCCGTTGGTCACCATCGTGCGCTTGGACAATTCGCCAAGGCGAAGCCCGCCATGCTCGCGGTAAAGCTGGGCCATCAGATCGAACTGCGGCAGGGTTGCGCCGAACTCGTTTCGCAGGCGCCGGCGAACCTCCTGCGAGATGAGTTTTGTCGTGGAAAGCATGCGCAGCCAGAGCCGAAGCTCCTGCTTTTCATGGGCTCCCTGAACGATCGTCTCCAGGTCGACGGTATCGACGTCCGCCTCTGCCATTTCACTCCGCTCGAACCGTTCTAAACAAGTCTCGATGGTCTATGCATCAATATTTGAAATGTCAAAGGAATAGCTTTCGGCAAACGCCGCTATTGCCGGGAAAGCATCTTCGCAAGCATGAAACCGGAACCGGCTCCCGTGCCGGCGCCCGGCCAAGTCGAGGCGCCGCACATATAGAGCGACTTCACCGGCGTGGCATAGCGCGAGTAGCCGGCAACCGGACGGAAGATGAAGTTCTGGTCGAGGTGATGGCTTCCCGACAAATTGTCGCCGCCGATCAGGTTCGGGTTCTCACGCTCAAGGTCTGTTGGCGAGAATATTGCACGTCCAAGCACCTTCGACCGGAGCCCCGGCGCATAGCGCTCGATAATGTCGAGGACGCGCTCGGCATAGGCTTCCTTCGCATCATCCCAATTCCGGGCGGTGATTCTTCCCGCGGCGTCGCCGTGGAATTCTGCCGGCAGAACACGCACCTGCACCCAGAGGACATGCTTGCCCTCCGGAGCGCGGGCCGGATCGATCGCGGTTGGCTGACCGACGACGAGCGCGGGCTCGGTCGGGAGCAGCCCGGCGGCGGCCTCGGCATAGACGCGCGACATCATTTCGAGGTCCGGCGCAACGTGAACATAGGCGAAGCGCTTGAGCCCCTCGCCCGCACGCCAGTCAGGCAAATCCTCGAGTGCAAGGTGGATCATCATCGTTCCCGGCCCGGCGCGGAATTGACCGACCTTGCGATCAAAGTCGGCGCTCGCCTCGTCGGCCGCAACGAGGCGACCAAACAGGATCTTGGGATGAATGTTGGCGATCACGGCCTTCTGAGCTTCCAGGGTTCGCCCGTCCGCCAGCACAACGCCGGTCGCTCGCCCCCCGGACACTCTGATGCTTTCGACCGGAGCGTTGAGGATCAACTCCCCGCCTTTTGCCTCGAGAAGACTTGTCATTGCTGTGATGATCGTGTCGGCACCGCCCTTGCCGATCACCATGCCGAACGCCTGGCTTGCCATCGATTCAAGGTATGGAAACAAGGCGCCACCGGCGACGTCGGGGGGAAAGTCGAGATGCAGCCCCCAGGCGGCCATCATCGTCTTGAGCTTCGCGTGCTTGAACCGCGCATCGAGAAAATCGCGCGGCGAGGCAAAGAGAAGCCGCAGCGTATCATAGAGCCAGCCGGTTCCCTTTTGCCGCCATGCCTTCCAGACAATCTTTGCGGCCGCCAGGGACGGCATAGGTGCCCCGAGAAGACCGAAGATATGGGGCGCGTCGGAGCCGAATTCCGTAAGCATCGCCTGCCAGGCGATAGCATCCGTCGGCGAAAGTGCCGCAATGCCCGCACTGGTCTTTTCGAGATCGGAACTGACGCCAAGGAAGGTATCGTCGCGAAACACGGTTGCAAAACAATCGGCAGCCGGCACGAAGGCAAGGCCGTGTGCCGTCAGCGCGTCCTTATGTTCGGCAAAGAAGGCCGAGCCGGCAAACATGGAGAGGTTCATGGCGGCAACATCGTGGCGGAAACCAGGAACGGTCAGCTCGCGCGTCTTGACGGCGCCGCCCGCCTCCGCCTTGGCCTCGACCACCGCAACCTTCCATCCCTTCGCCGCCAGGTGGACCGCCGCTGCAAGTCCATTGTGACCGGCGCCGACCACCACTGCATCGTAGCTCATGCTTGAACCCCTTGTTTAATGCACTTTTTTATTCGCACATGCATACATCTTCGAAGAGCCTGTTCAAGGGTTTGCGGGCCAGGATGTAAGCAGTCGCGGCGTGGCGATCTGGTCGAACGTCCTAAGATGCCTAGCCTCAGGCAGAATTGCCTTGTTCTTTGCCGCGTCTGAGCATGCACCGGGCATATCGCTTTCGCTGGCTCCAAATACTTGCAATATCATATTTCGTAACATAGGCTCCCTTCATCCAGCCGCTGCGGGCAATAGACAAGAAGCCTCAAAAGCCCTTTGCACTGTCGCGCTGGCATCTCGCCAAGGGGAACCCTGAAAATGTCTTCTACCGCTCTTTCCAACCTCGCAACCGCACTCATCTCCGGCGCCGTGAAGGTCGTCGATCTTACCGCGCCACTCGGCCCCGACACGCCGGTGCTCTACCTGCCGCCGCAGTTCGGCAAGAACACCCCTTCCGTCAAGGTGCACACCATTTCGCACTACGATCAGGACGGTCCGTTCTGGGCCTGGAACTGGCTGGAACTGGGCGAGCACACCGGCACGCATTTCGATGCGCCCTGCCACTGGGTCACTGGCAAGGACAACCCGAACAACACCACAGACACCATCCCGCCGCAGAATTTCGTGGCGCCGGTCAACGTCATCGACCGCTCCAAGGAAGCCGCGGCCGATGCCGACTATCTCCTGACTGTTGACAGCATCAAGCAGTGGGAGGCCGAGCACGGCGAGATCGAGGCTGGCACCTGGGTTCTGCTGCGCACCGACTGGTACAAGCGCAACGGCTCGACCGAAGCCTTCCTCAACGCCGACGAAAACGGGCCGCACTCGCCCGGCCCAACCGCCGAGGCGATCCAGTATTTGGTCGACAAGGGCGTCATCGGCTGGGGCCAGGAAACCATCGGCACCGACGCCGGTTCGGCCGGGGGCATGAACCCGCCCTTCCCGGCACACAACCTGATGCACAAGAATAATCGCTACGGCCTTGCCAGCCTCAGCAATCTCGACCAGTTGCCTGCCAAGGGCGCCGTGCTGATCGCTGCGCCGCTGAAGTTCGTCAAGGGCACCGGCTCGCCGGTGCGTGCGCTGGCGCTGATCGCGAAGTAATCTTGCTTGGCCGGGGCGCTGCAGCGCCCCGGCCCTTTCTTTTGGCGCGACTAGGCATGTCCCTTCAATCGCTCCCGATCTCAAGGGTTATTCGCTACTGGAACCGCACGGCCGATGAGCGACTATGACTATATTATCGTAGGCAGCGGCATCAACGCGCTGGTCGCCGCCGCCATGCTCGGCAAGAAGGGCCGCAAGGTCCTTGTCCTGGAGCGCAACGACCACGTCGGCGGGTGCCTGCGCACGGAAGAGATCACCGCGCCCGGCTTCCTCCACGACGTCATGGCGACGACCATGGTGCTGTTCCTGACTTCGCCCGCCTACGGCGCGCTCGGCAAGGATCTGGAGGCACGTGGGCTTGAGTTCGCGCATGCCGACCTGCCGACTGGCGTGCTCAGGCCGGATGGCGCGCACGTCATCTTTTCAAAGGACCGCAACCGCAACATCGCAACCTTCGAAGCCCTTTCGCCCGGAGACGGAAAGGCTTATGCGCGCGACATGGACAGGCTCGGCGTGGATGCGCCGTTCCTGTTTGCGCTGCTCGGTGGCGCGCTCTGGTCCGGGACGACGCTGAAGACCGTTGCAAAACAGGGCTGGGGCCGCGGCCTGCGCGACCTTGCGGCCTGGTTCGGCGAGGCGCTGGCGCCGGCCCGCGGCTATCTCGAAACCAACTATAAATCGGAAGACATCCATGCGCTCTGGGCGCCTTGGGTGCTGCACTGCGGCCTTGGCCCGGAGAGCGCCTACTCGGCGGAAATGCTGAAGGTCATCGGCTTTGCCATCGAACTGGCCGGCTGCCCGGTCGCCAAGCGCGGGGCCGCGTCGCTGACCGCCGCCTTCGAGCGGCTGATCGCCGATCAGGGCGGCGAGATCCGCACCGGCGCCGAGGTCGAGCGCGTCATTCCAGGCCCCGGAAATCGCGCAGGCGGTGTCCGTCTCGCGAACGGCGAGACATGGCGTGCCAGGAGCGGCGTCATCTGCTCGACGACGCCGAACCAGCTTTACGGACGTTTGACGCAAGGTTGGCCCACCCCCTTGCCTGAAACCGTCAACGAAGGCGTTGCCCGCTATCGTTACGGCAAGGGCAACATGCAGATCCACTATGCGCTTTCCGAGCCGCCGCGCTGGAAGGCCAATCCCGAGCTTGACAAGGTTGCCCTTCTGCATCTGACGCCCGGCCTCGACGGCGTGTCGCGCGCCAGCAACGAATGCGAGCGCAGCCTGCTGCCGGCCGAACCTTCCGTCTGCGTCGGACAGCCGGCCTCCTTCGATCCGAGCCGCGCGCCTGCGGGCAAATCGATCCTGTGGTTGCAGCTTCCCGAAGCGCCGCGGTTTCTCAAGGGAGATGCCGCCGGCGAAATCGAAACGCCCGCCGACGGACGCTGGAACGAGACGGTGCGCGAGCGCTACGCCGACCGCGTGGAGGCGCTGCTGTCGCGCCATATCGAGAATTTCGATAGCATCAAGATCAAGCGCCGCGCGTATTCGCCGGCCGACCTCGAGGCGATGAACATGAACCTCGTCGGCGGCGACCCGTATGGCGGCTTCTGCGGGGTCGACCAGTTTTTCCTGTGGCGCCCCTTCAAGTCTTCTGTTAACCACCGCACCCACATTTCGGGACTGTACCACATCGGCGCCTCGACCCATCCCGGCCCGGGACTTAGCGGCGGATCAGGGTTCCTTCTCGCATCCTCCCTGACATAAGGAAAACCTAGGAGAATCCATGGCGGAGCGCTTTTCGGGCACGGTACTGAGACGCAAGCAGGACGGCTACGAAACACGGCCGGCCATGGGCGAAATCGGGCTCAACCATTTCGCGCCCTACCTCATGAACCGGATCATGGCTCGCTGGAATGCCAACATGGCCGAGGAGCTCAAGCAGCATGACATCACCACCGCCAAGATGAGGGCGCTGGCGGTCTTGGCCGTGTCCACCTCCGTCACCATCAACGAACTCTCCGTCTTTGCCGTTACAGAACAGTCGACGATGAGCCGCACCCTGGATTCACTCGAAGAGCAGGGCTACATCCGCCGCCAGCCACGGCCCGAGGACATGCGCGTCCGCGACGTGTCCATCACCGAGGAAGGCCGTGCCGTCTTTGAGAAGATCTGGCCGACCATGTACGACCTCTTCCTGCAGATGTTCGATGGCGTCGACGAAAGTGAATATCGCGTGTTCATCTCGACGCTGCACAAGGTGCTACACAATATCCGCAAGCACGAGATCTGATGGCCGTCCCGCCGGCAGGCGCTGCAACCGTAACGGGCCGGATGCGGCAGCCGGCTCAAAGTGAAAACCGCGCATCTTTCGACGCGCGGCTTTCCAAATGCGCGACCTATCGGGCGAGCCGAGCTCGTTTTTCGGTCAGTCCGCCCTTTTGGCAGGAATGAGGAGCGTAGCCAGTGCCGCCACCAGTGCTACGCCCGCAAAGACATAGAAGTTCCACTGAGGCCCGACGTTGAGGCTGGCGATATAGCCGCCGAGCAACGGTCCGCTGAGCGCGCCGATACGGGCAAAGCTCAAGGCCCAGCCCGTGCCCGCCGCGCGGACGAACGGCTTCAGATGCGAGGCGAGATAGCCGGTCAGAACGAGCGATGCCGACACCGTGCCGAAACCGGCGATGGCAACAAAGGTATAGTTCAGCCAGATCGAGCTCTGGAAGGCCATGGCGGCGATACCGAAAGCCCCGGCAATGTAGGCCAGCGCGACGGTACGCCGCGGACCGAAGCGGTCAGCCCACTTTCCGAGCACGATGCCGCCGATCGCCGACGTAAAGCTGAAAACGGCCAGAAACAGCAAGGCATCACCGAGATCGTAACCGCTCTTGCGCATGATTTGCGGCAGCCACTGCGCAAGGCCGTAGACCAAGAGAAGACCGGAGAACAGCGCCACCCAGAAGCAGATGGTCATGAAGGCGTTGCGCGGCGCGAAGATCTCGCCGAGAACTTCCCGCCAGCCGGTCTTGGCACCCGGCCTCTGTACTGCCGCCGGTACTTCGACGCCCAGGCGGGCAGCAAGCTTGCGCGCGGCTTCATTGCGCTTCTGACCGACGAGGTATTCCAGGGATTCCGGCAGCATCCAGGCGAGAAGCGGCACGAAGACGAGCGGCGCGGCACCGACCAGCACGACGGCGCGCCAGCCGTGATCGGCCACCAGCTCGCGGCCGACGAGAGCAGCTGCGAGGATACCCAGCGAATAGCCGGAATACATGATGCCGTAGTTGAGGCTCTTTCGGCTCGACGGCGAGTATTCGATGGTGAGTGCGGCCGCCACCGGAATGATGCCGCCAGCCCGAGACCGGCGACGAAGCGGCTGACCGCGAACCAAGCTGGCGTCGGCGACAAGGCGGTCACCATCATGCAAGCGGCAAACAGTGTCAGGCACATCAGGAACATCGGCTTGCGGCCATAAACGTCGCTGAGAGTTGAAATGACGATCCCGCCGATCAGCATGCCGAACAGCGTGTAGCTGCCCATCGCGCCGAGCTGTAGCGGCGTCAGATTCCAGGCGGTGTCGGCCGCCAGCGACGGCAGAATGGCGCCGAGAACGCCGACGTCATACCCTTCTGCAAAGATCGCGACCCAGCAGAGCAGGACCACAAGCAGACTTTTGCCAGGAGAAATCTCTTTTGCGCCGTGGGCTTTCGCTCCTGCGCCTACCCCCTTGAGACTATCCATACAACCTCCCCCTTTGAAAAAACCGATTCCGCTCCCATGCATGAACCGGCGCCGGGCGCAGCTCACAGGCGCGACCCCGGTGGTGAAACCCGCGTGAGACCGAGGCAGAAAGGGTTCAGAGCGTCGCCACCGTCTTCAACGCACCGTCGAGCGCAATGCCGCTCTCATCGAGCAGTGCTGCCTGCCGCAACCGCCGCATCCAGGCTTCGCCGTCTTCGCGGTCGCGCAGCATCGTGAGCGCCGACATGACGCGGTCGAATTTCGACAGCCCGCGAGCATGGGTATCGGAATACCCCTTCACCAGCCGGCGATTGTTCAGCACCTCGACGGCGAGAGCGTAGTTGGTGGCGAGGAGACCGGTTGCGGCCGCGAGCCAGGCTTCGCGGTGCTCCGTCTCGCGCATGTGCCTGAGCGTGCCACGCCGCGTGCCGCGAAGCGCGGAGACGGCGTAGAGGCCGAGGAACCAGAAGAGCGTGCCGGTCTTCACGCGCCGCCCCTTGTTGACGATGCGGTCGAGCCGGTTGAACAGCGACGGCCGCTTTTCGATCCACAGGCCCCACGCCTTCGGCAGCGTACCGCAGATTTCCTCCATGCGCGGATGCATGTATTCCGTCATATAAAGGATCTGGTCCGATCTGACGCCCACTTCCTTGCGCACGCGCTCGAAACGCGAACCACGCACCTTGAGGTCGGCAACGCGGATGACGTCGTCATAGGCCATGGCAACAGCCACGTATTTCGCCGCCTGCGTGGTAAAGGCGAAACCCTTTGCCTCGCCGCCTGCCTTACGGTCGAGCGCGCGCAATACAGCAACGCGATCCAGATATTCGCCGGCATAGGCAGGATCCTGGAAATCGGTGAGCTTCTTGACGCCGGCAAAGAGCAGCGGCCTTGCCTGTTCAGGAAACTCGGCGCGAATGCGGTTGACCAGCCGGTCGAGATCCGGATGCCCCGCCGTTTCCGGCAGTGCGTCCAGACGCTTGTGCGGCGTTGCGGAGACGGAATCGTTGGGCTTGCCGGAGGCGCGTTCGAGGGCCGCGTTGAAGGCCTTCAGGCTGGCCTCGATGCCCTTGCCGCCGGCGCGGATGGTCGCCTCGAAGGCTTCCTTGCCGAAGGGCAATGCGCCGGACCCGGCGAGCGCACCGAACATCGAGGCCGAAATCACGCTGCCGTTGCTGGTCGCCAGCGTCTCCATATCGAAGGCGATGATGCGCTTGGCGGCGAAATCGGTGGCATCGGTGACGACAACAGGATTGGCCGTGCCATCGCCGGGCTTTTCCTTCTCGCCGACCGCAAACGATCTATGGGTGGAGGCGATCAACGTCGTCTTGTCCGGAGTGACGAGCCCGCGCAGCACCGAACGGCCGGCTTCCATCAGTTCGGCGGCAAGCACGATGTCGACATCACCAGGCGTCGGCATCAGCGAGAAGATCGGTGCGTGCCCGTCGCGGGCCGGCAGCATTTCCAGATAGTAGATGGTGGCGCCGGTGCGCTGAGCCACGCCGGGGACTGACGTCGTCTGCGCCATCCAACCCTGCTCTTCCGCAAGCGCCACGATCCAGTCGGCAAGCACGCCGCCGCCCTGCCCGCCCATGGCGAGGATAGCGACGGAAATCGGCTTGTCGGTTGAAAGGCGCTCGTTGAGGCTCGCTTGCTCGTTCATGGTCGCGCTCCTCAATCGGCAAAGACGATGCGGCTTGCCTGGCGGCGCGCCTGCAGCCAGCCGATGGCGCGGCTGCGCATGCGGGCAACGAAACGATCCCAGCCCGTCGGGTTATGAATGACGTCGGCGCGATAGAACGACGGACAGAGGACGGCCGCTTCCGCCACCTCACCGCAATTGCCGCAGCCGACGCATGTGTTGTCGACCGCCGCGACCGGATCGTCCTTCAGCGGATCGTCGGTATGCTTGACCGACAGCGACGGACAACCGGAAAGCCGGATACAGGCGTGATCGCCGGTACACACATCCTCGTCGACGCCGAAGCGCTCCTTGACCATGCGCTTGCCGTCCTTCACCGCCTTGGCGAATTGCGGCTTCACGCGGCGCTGCTTGTTGAGCATGCATTCCGACGAAGCGACGATGATCTTCGGGCCCGGCTCCTTCGTCGTCAGCGCCTCGCGCAGCGTGTCCCGCATCTTCGCAACGTCATAGGTACGATCAATCTGGCGCACCCAGGTCGCACCAATCCCCTTCACCGCGTTGACGATGGAATTGCTGGTCTTGCGCCGCGGGTTCAGCGCACGCGACGACATGATGTCCTGCCCGCCGGTCGCCGCGGAATAGTAATTGTCGACGACGAGGATGACGCCGTCCTGCTTGTTGAAGACGGCGTTGCCGACCGACGTCGCCAGACCATTGTGCCAGAAGCCGCCGTCGCCCATGACCGAAATGGAGCGCTTGTCCGATTCCACATTGAAGGCGGAAGCGGAAGCTGGACCGAGCCCATAGCCCATCGTCGTACCGCCGATATTAAAGGGAGGCAGGATCGAGAACAGATGACAGCCGATGTCGGCCGAAACGTGGTGTTCGCCCAGCTCCTTTTCGACCAGCTTCATGGCCGCGAAGATCGGCCGCTCCGGACAGCCGGTGCAAAAGCCCGCCGGCCGCGGCGGCACGACTTCGGCAAGCGCCTTGACCTTCGGATCGTTGAGAACAGGCGTCGGATCGGGTATCGGCGGCTGGTTGCCGAGCAGGAGGCGCTGGTGCATCTCGATAAACGTCTTAATGCCCTTGACCAGCACCGGCGCCGTATACTCGCCGCCCATCGGCAGCACGTCCTTGCCCGAGACCTTGGTCTGGATGTCGCGGCGGCGCAGGATGGTGTTGAGCGACTGCTCGATATATTCGGGCGCCCCCTCCTCGACCATCAGCACCGCCTTCTTGCCCGCGCAGAACTCGGCCACCTGGTCGTCGATCAGCGGATAGGCGACGTTCAGGACATAGAGCGGGATGGAGGAATTGCCGTAGACGTCGGCAAGGCCGAGCTGCTGTAGCGCGCGCATGACGCCATTGTACGCGCCGCCAAGCAGGATGATACCGACCTCGCCTTCCGACGGGCCGAAATATTCATTGAGCTTACGGCTCTTGATGAACTCGACGGCGGCAGGCCAGCGCTTCTCCAGCTTCTCCTTCTCGTGCAGGAAGGAGGCCGGCGGCAGAACGATGCGGTTGACGTCGCGCACCGGATTTTCGAGCGCCTGCTTCAGCGTGAATTCGGGGCGCTTGTTGTTCTTCGCCTCGAACTGCCCATGCATGTGACAGCTGCGAATGCCGACCTGCAGCATGACGGGCGTATTGGAGGCTTCCGACAGCTCGAAGCCGGTTTCCACGGCGTCCACGATCGAGGGCAGATTCGGCCGCGGATTGAGGAGCCACAGCTGCGACTTCATCGCATATGCATGGCTGCGCTCCTGCATGATCGAGGAGCCTTCGCCATAGTCCTCGCCGATGATGATGAGAGCGCCGCCCGTCACGCCGCCGGAGGAGAGGTTGGAAAGCGCATCCGAGGCGACGTTCGTTCCGGCCGTCGACTTCCAGGTGACCGCTCCGCGCAGGGGATACATCACCGAAGCGGAAAGCATGGCGGCGGCGGCCGCTTCAGACGCCGAGGTCTCAAAATGAACGCCCAGATCCTCCATCACGTCCTTGGCATCGGCAAGCACGTCCATCAAATGCGAGATGGGCGATCCCTGATAGCCGCCGACATAGGATACACCGGATTGCAGGAGGGCTTTGGTAATTGCGAGGATACCTTCGCCGCGGAAGATTTCGCCTTCCCCCCGCTTCAGATCCTCGACTTCACGCGCAAACGAGCGTTCGGCCATGGCATTCCCCTTCGTCCATGCGGACTACTTTTATATTCATTTGCAAAAGCATATTTCGGCTGACGCAACACTGTCAATCAGCAAATGCTTGCCTAGCTGATACCTTTGTAGGATCGCGCCGACGCGCCCAATGAGTAGCGCTCGTAAATATATGCTGCGGCATATGATTGGGAGGTTGTTCAAGCTTCAGCAAAGTGCTTGCCGGTTCGCGTTACTTATTTTAAGGTTGAAACATTCCGATAATAAATTGCCAGCGGCAGCCGAGGCCGGTGCAAAGCCTCCTTCC
This sequence comes from Rhizobium sp. SVR5-9E, assembly GCF_056755095.1. Lineage (NCBI taxonomy): Bacteria > Pseudomonadati > Pseudomonadota > Alphaproteobacteria > Hyphomicrobiales > Rhizobiaceae > Rhizobium > Rhizobium sp. SVR5-9E. The sequence goes on from NZ_JBNDHS010000028.1 coordinate 36,556, forward strand.
GCTAACAGGGGAACGGAAAACTATGACGACACTTACTCGGCGCGAGGCATTGAGCCTCGGCGCAGCAACTTTCATTACTGGGATTCTCGCAGGTCGAAATATCGTCTCTGCTGCCGAAAACGGCACGCTGACGATAGCCTTCAACGTCAATCTGCCATCCTTCGATCCCACGACCGGCCCATCGGCGGTCAATCCGAGCATCCAGGCCATTTATCGGTCGGTCTTCGACCAATATATCGGCCAAGGGCCGGACCTGAAGTTTCAACCTGGCCTGCTGACGGACTGGGGCTGGAACGAGGACAAGACCAAGGTCTGGATGGATGTCCGCGAAGGCGTTACCTGGCACGACGGCTCGCCGTTTACGCCGGAAGACATCGTCTGGTCGCTGACGCGTGCGGCTGACCAAAAAGGTGGCAATCCGATCTCCTTCATCTGGTCGACGGCCGGCAACTACAAGATTGACGGCAAGCGCATCACCGGTGATGTGCTGCGCTTCGAGCCGACCTACTTCAAGTGGATGGCGTTTCTTACCGGCTACGTCCTGCCCAAAGCCTATTATGAGAAGGTCGGGGCCGAAGGCTTCGAGAAGAAGCCGATCGGCACCGGCCCCTACATGGTCGATGCCTATGAGGGCAACGCCTTCCTGCGCCTCAAGGCAAACCCGAACTACTTCGGCGACAAGCCGGCCTTCGACACGGTCGTCTTCAAGTTCGTGCCCGATACGACAAGCCGCGTTGCTGAAATCGAATCCGGATCTTCCGACCTCACGCTCGAAATTCCCTACGAGGATTTCGATCGCCTGAAGAAGAAGTCTGGACTTGCCGGCGTCGCAGCACCGATCTCCGATATCGGCATGATCTTCATCAACAATATCGACGTGATGCTGGATAAGAACGTGCGTCTGGCCGCTCATCACGCGATCGACAAGAAGGCGATCGTTGGCCGCCTGCTGCGCGGCTACGGCGTGCCGATCGACACGCTGGAGGCACCGGAGTACGACGCCTTTGATCCGTCGATCGTCGTCGGCTTCGATGCTGAGAAGGCGAAGAAGCTGCTCGCCGCGTCCGGTTACTCGTCGGCAAAGCCGGCCAAGTTCAAGATCCAGACGACGCGAGGCTTCAAGCCCAAGGATTACGAGATGATCCAGGCGATCGTCGGCATGTGGCGCAAGGTCGGCATCGAGGCGGATATCGAGGTTTACGAAATCGCCAAGCACTACGAGCTGCGCGCTGCCGACACTCTGGCGCCGGCCGCCTTCTACAACTGGGGCAACGCGATCGGCGATCCGACCACATCGACGGGCTTTGCAATGTTTGGCCCCTCGCCGCACTCGGTCTGGAACACCGACGATCTAGACAACATGATCGGACCGCTCTGGGGCGAAAAGGACGAGGCAAAGCGAATTGCGGGGTGGAAGGCCGTCAGCAAGTATATTGCCGAAGAGGGCTACGTGATCCCGCTTCTGCAATACGCCCAGCCGATCGTTTACAAGTCGAGCCTCAAGGTGACCCCGAACGTTTCGGGCGCCTTGCAGCCGATACTGGTCGCCAAGGCGTAAACCTGCTTCCAACCGGATGATGAATCCGGCTCCGGGCGGGTTGAAAAGCCCGTCCGCATTCCGAAATGGCATCCTTTGCAGGCGCTGCTGCCGCAACTTGGCGGCAACTCGACGTCCTGCGAGAAATATGAGCTGATGATAGCGCTTTCTATCTTCAATCGCGTCGTCATGGCCGCCGTCACTTTGTTCGGCGTCGCCCTGATCGTGTTCGTCCTGTTGCGTGTCGTCCCTGGGGATCCGATCGCCATGATGATTTCGCCGGGTGCGAGCGACGCGGATGTTGCCGCCTTACGCGCACATTACGGCCTGGATGCGAGTCTGCCGGTACAGTTCGGCCTGTGGCTGAAGGCCATGCTGGCTGGTGACTTCGGCACCTCGATATCCCTCAAACGCAGCGTTCTCGACCTGCTTGGCGAGCGCCTGCCGGCAACGGTTGAGCTCGCCATTGCGGCCCTCTTCGTGGCGGTCGGATTGGGGGTAGCGATAGCGGTCGTCGGCACCTTGCTGCGGCACAGCCCACTTGAACCAATCATCGACGCTCTGAACAGTCTCTTTCTGGCCGTTCCGGACTTCGTCTGGGCCTTGGCACTCGTCCTGGTGCTCGGCGTCTTCTATCCGCTGTTTCCGCTTTCCGGCCGCATCGACCCGACGATCGACATGCAGTTCGCGACACCGTTCTATCTCATAGAAAGCCTGGTCCGGCTGCGGTTTGCCGTGTTCGGCGATGTCGTCGCGCACATGGTGATGCCGGTTCTGGCGCTTGGGCTGCCGCTTGCCGCGATCATCGCTCGCGTCCTCAAGGCGGCATTGTCTGAAGCGATGGTCCAGGACTACATCCTGCTCGCACGGCTGAAAGGCATATCGGAGCTTCGTCTTGTGCTGCAGGAGGCGCTGCGCAATGCAATCGGCCCGACCATTGCATTGACCGGCGTCCAATTCACCTTTCTCATCGGCGGCACCGTCATCGTCGAGCGCATCTTCTCCTATCCCGGCATCGGCAACATGGCGATTGACGCCGTCATCAACCGCGACCTGCCCTTGATCCAAGGGCTGGTGCTGGTGTTCGGGGTGCTGTTCATTCTGGTCAACCTGCTTGTCGATCTGCTCGTCGCCGCGTTCAATCCGAGGCTGCGCCATGGTTGATATCGTGTCCCACCCTGTCCATCCGACGGCAGCCCAGCGGCGGCTCCGCGCTCTTCTGGCTCAGCCAAAAGTTGTCCTTGGCGGCGCCTTCATCCTCATTCTCATCACCCTTGCAATCTTCTCGCCCTGGATCGCGCCAAAAGATCCGCTCGAACAGGATCTGATGCTCGGCACTTTGCCGCCCGCCTGGGTCGACGGGGCCGAGCCCGGTTATTATCTCGGCACCGACGATCTCGGCCGCGACGTGCTCTCGCGCCTGATCTTCGGCACCCGCATCGCGCTGCTCGTTGCCTTCGTCGCAGCAACGCTCGCCGCCCTGATCGGTACCTTTCTCGGCCTTGTCGCCGGCTGGTACGGCGGCTGGGCGGACCGGGTCATTTCGCGCCTCGTCGACATATGGATGGCGTTCCCGCCGGTCCTGCTGTCAATCCTTCTCGTCGCTGTTTTCGGCGCCGGCGTTCACTCGGTCATTGCCGCCATCGTCATCATCGATTGGACGCGGTTCTGTCGCGTTGTCCGATCCGAGACGAAAGCTCAGGCGCAGATGGACTATGTGACCGCCGCGCAAACCATCGGCTTTCCGCGTGCTCGCATCCTCTTCTCCGAGATATTGCCCAATGTCGCGCCTGTCCTTATCGCGCTCGTCAGCCTGGAAATGGGCATTGCGGTGATCGTCGAGGCAATCCTGTCCTTCGTCGGTCTTTCCGTCTCTTCGGACACACCGACCTGGGGTGGCATGATCGCAGCCGGCCGGCAGATGATCTATCAGGGCTGGTGGGTCATGGTCGCGCCTCTGATCGCATTGTTCGCCACGGTCCTTGCGTTCAATCAATTGGGCGACGGCCTGCGCCGAGCCCTCGATCCGGTGATGCGCCGATGAGCACCGGTCCTCTCCTCTCCATAACCGGGCTGACGGCTGTTTCCGATCGCGACGATGGTGCTCCCATCCTCAGGGACGTATCCCTGGCTCTGACGCGCGGCGAAGTGCTGGGTCTCGTCGGCGAAAGCGGCGCCGGCAAATCCACCATTGCAAAGGCCTTGCTCGGCATCCTGCCGCGCACCGTTCGTGTCACTGGCGGCTCCGTTCTGTTCGAGGGTCGCGATCTGTTGACCCTTACTCCAAAGGCCTTGCGGCGGATCATGGGAAGCGAGATCGCGCTCATTCCGCAGGATCCGCAAACAGCGCTCAATCCGGGCCGGCGTATTGAGGCGCAGCTGACCGACGGCCTCAGAATGGCGCGGGGGATGTCTGGGCGGCAAGCGCATGAACGCGCGATTGCGCTCCTGGAGGAGGTGCATATCAGCGATCCCGAGCGTGTACTCAAGGCCTATCCGCATGAGCTTTCCGGTGGCATGCGCCAGCGCGTGCTGATTGCCGCCGCCTTTGCGCTCGAACCTAAGCTCGTCGTTGCCGACGAACCGACGACGGCACTCGATGTGACCGTGCAGAAGCAGATCCTGCGTCTGATCCGCGGAATGCAGGACAAGCACGGGACGGCTGTCATCTTCGTGACCCACGACCTCGGCGTCGTCGCGCAAATCTGCGATCATGTGACCCTGCTTTATGCTGGCAAGGTCATCGAGGCAGGGTCGACGGCCGATGTGCTCGACCGCCCGGTTCATGCCTATACGAAGGCTCTTCTTGCGGCGAGCCCGCGCTACGATCGGCCGGACGCCGGGCTGACGCCTGTTCCGCAGGCTGTATTCGACCAGCTGCGGCGGGAAATCGGAACAGAGGCGAGGCCCCATGTCTGACGAGCTGCTGACGGCATCCGATATCGAAGTCACCTATGGCGCGACCCGCGGGCTTCTGGGCAAACCCGGCGGGGGCCACAAGGTGCTGCATGGCGTAGACATCGCCGTCCGGCGCGGTGAAACGATCGGCATCGTTGGTGAATCCGGCTCAGGCAAGACGACGCTCGGACGTGCCATGCTCCGGCTCATCGATGTCTCGGCCGGCACCATACATTTCGACGGGATCGACATCACCCGGATGCCCGATGCTGCGCTTCGGCCGCTGCGCAGCCGCATGCAGATGATCTTTCAGGATCCGATGGCATCACTCAATCCGCGCCACACGATCCGGCGCATTCTCGTCGAGCCACTGCTGCTGCACCGTCTGGCAGACGACGCGAAAGCCGCCGAACGGCGGGTCGCCACGATCTTCGAGCGCTTCATGTTGCCGACCGCCTGCCTTGATCGCAATCCGCATGAGCTGTCGGGCGGCCAGCGCCAGCGCGTCGGCATTGCCCGCGCTGCACTGCTTGAACCGGACTTCGTGCTGGCCGACGAAATCGTTTCGGGGCTTGATGTCTCGACGCAGGCACAGGTCCTCAACCTGATGAAGGAGCTCTCGCGGGATCTCGGCCTGTCCATGGCCTTCATCAGCCACGATCTGTCGGTGATCCGCGCGGTCTGTGACAGGGTCTATGTGATGCGCGACGGTCGCGTGGTCGAGCAAGGATCCTGCGATCGCGTCTTCTCGGCACCGGAGAACGCCTACACCCGCGCCTTGCTGGACGCCATTCCTCTGCCGCGCATCGAGCCCGGCTGGCTGGACCGGGTCGCCGAGGTGTAACGGTTCGGCAAGTCAGGGATTCGAGCGGCGGTGGGTGGCGGCAATCAGCAGCGACGCGGATGTCTCTTGCCCTGCAACAGTAGGCACGAGCCCACAGCCTGCAGGAACTTCGTGGATTTAAAGCTTGACGCCTCGCTCTGCGTCGATATATTTTAAACTTCAAATAACTCACACGACACGGCGTGAGTGGGAAGGAATGAAGATGCGCATCGTCTGTATCGGGGGAGGCCCCGCGGGGCTCTATTTCGGGCTTTTGATGAAGAAGCTTCATCCGGAGCATTCCATCCGCGTCGTCGAGCGCAACCGCCCCTACGACACCTTCGGCTGGGGCGTCGTCTTCTCCGATGCGACCATGGCTGCGATGCAGGAATGGGATCCGGAAAGCGCGGCTGAAATCCAGGACGCCTTCAATCACTGGGACGATATCGAGGTCTGGTTCAAGAACACCCGCCAGCGCACGTCGGGCCACGGCTTCGTCGGCATCGGCCGCAAGAAGCTGCTCAACATCCTCCAGAAGCGCTGCGAGGAACTCGGCGTCGAGCTGATCTTCGAAACCGACGTCAGCTCCGATCTCGACTTCCCGGATGCCGATCTGGTGATCGGTTCCGACGGGCTGAATTCGAAAGTCCGCAATCACTATCCGGAAGTGTTCCAGCCCGACATGATCACGCGGCCGAACCGCTACATCTGGCTCGGCACCGACAAGCTCTACGACGCCTTCACCTTCGACTTCCGCAAGACGGACCACGGCTGGTTCCAGGCGCATATCTACAAGTTCGACGACAAGACCTCGACCTTCATCATCGAGACGACCGAAGAGGCCTATCTGGCGCACGGTCTCGACAAGATGGATCAGGACAGCTCCATCGCGTTTTGCGAGAACCTGTTCTCCGAGGTGCTGGAAGGCGCTTCGCTAATGACGAATTCGCGCCATCTGCGGGGCTCTGCCTGGCTGAACTTCAACCGCCTGATCTGCGACAAGTGGAGCCATTTCAACGGCAACTCGCATGTCGTGCTGATGGGCGATGCGGCCCATACCGCGCATTTCGCTATCGGCTCCGGCACCAAGCTTGCGATCGACGACGCGATCGAGCTGACGAGACAGTTCCAGATTCACGGTCACAGCAACGAGCAGATCCCGGCGGTCCTCGAAACCTACGAGGAGATCCGCCGCGTCGACGTGGCGCGCATCCAGAATGCGGCGCGCAACGCCATGGAGTGGTTCGAGGTCGTGGGGCGCCGCTACGCCGATACGCTTGAGCCGGAGCAGTTCATGTATTCCATGCTGACCCGCTCGCAGCGCATCAGCCACGAGAACCTGCGCCTCCGCGACAAGACCTGGCTCGAAGGCTACGAGCGCTGGTTTGCGAAGAAATCGGGCATCGCTGTCGGAAATGACAGGTGCCTGCCGCCCATGTTCACGCCCTATCAGCTGCGAGGAACCACGCTGGTCAATCGCATCGTTGTCTCGCCGATGGCCATGTACTCGGCACAGGATGGGTTGCTGAACGACTTTCATATCGTCCATCTCGGCTCTCGGGCGCTAGGCGGTGCCGGCCTGGTGTTCGCGGAAATGACCTGCGTCTCACCCGACGCCCGCATCACGCCCGGTTGCCTCGGCCTCTGGAACGAAGAGCAGGCCGCGCAATGGTGCCGGCTGGTCGATTTCATACACACCAACAGCCCCGCCAAGGTCGGAATCCAGATCGGCCACGCCGGTCGCAAGGGTTCGACCAAGCTTGCCTGGGACGGCATCGACCAGCCCGTCAGCGACGGCGGCTGGCCGCTGATCTCGGCCTCCGCCGTGCCTTATCTCAAGAACAGCCAAGTCCCGAAGGCGATGGATCGCGCCGATATGGATCGCGTCAAGGCAGATCATGTCCGTGCGGCGGAACTCGCGGCTACGACGGGCGCCGACTGGCTCGAGCTGCATTGCGCCCACGGCTATCTGTTGTCGAGCTTCCTCTCGCCGGTCACCAACCTGCGCGACGACGAGTATGGCGGCAGCCACGAAAATCGCGCTCGCTACCCGCTGGAGGTCTTTCGCGCAATGCGCCTCGTCTGGCCCGAGGACAAGCCGATGTCGGTGCGCCTTTCCTGTCATGACTGGACGGACGGCGGCAACACGCCGGAGGATGCGGCGATCTTCGCGCAGATGTTCAAGGATGCGGGCGCCGATCTGATCGATTGTTCGTCGGGTCAGGTGTCCAAGGAAGAGCAGCCGGTCTACGGCCGCCTCTTCCAGACCCCGTTCTCCGACAAGATTCGCAATGAGATCGGCATCCCGACGATCGCCGTCGGCGCAATCTCGGAGGCCGATCACGCCAACTCCATCATCGCCGCCGGTCGCGCCGACCTGTGCGCCGTTGCCCGCCCGCATCTTGCCGACCCCGCATGGTCGTTGCATGAAGCGGCGAAGATCGGCCTGACCGCGATACCGTGGCCGAAGCAATATCAGTCCGGCAAGTATCAATACGAGGCCAACCTCGCCCGCGCCGCAACCGCAGCGCCCGGCAAATAGGCAAGGCATGATGACCACTTCCGGAAAACTTTCGGGCCGTCATGCCCTCGTCACCGGCGCCGGTTCCGGTATCGGAGCGGAGATCGCCCGTGCCCTGGTTTTGGAGGGGGCACGTGTGACGCTCGCCGGTCGAAGGCGCGAGCCGCTGCAGGCTCTCGCCGAAGAGATCGGGACCAAGGGCGTTCATCTCGTCGATGCTTTCGATGTGACAAGTGCAGAAGCGATCGCGAAAGGTTTGGCGAGCGCGCGGACAACATTCGGCCCTGTCGACATCTTGGTCAACAATGCCGGCGAAGCACCGAGCGCAGCCTTCGAAAAGACCAGCCTCGACATGTGGAACCAGGTTCTCGCCGTCGATCTGACCGGCGTCTTCCTCGTGACCCAAGCAGTTCTGCCGGATCTCAAGGCGCGGGGCACTGGTGCGCGCATCATCAATATCGCTTCGACCGCGGGGCTGACAGGATACGGATATGTCTCCGCTTATGTCGCGGCCAAGCACGGCGTCGTTGGCTTGACCCGGTCGCTGGCGCTGGAACTGGCAAGGACCGGGATTACCGTCAATGCGGTCTGCCCGGGCTTCACCGACACGCCGATCATCGCGCGATCGATCGAGACGATCGTCGCAAAGACGGGACGCAGCGCCGAACAGGCGCTCGCTGAATTCACGAAATCCAATCCGCAAGGCAGGCTCGTCAAGCCCGAAGAGGTTGCGGATGCAGTGCTATGGCTGGCGGCACCCGGCAGCGCATCGATCAACGGGCAGGCCATTGCGGTGGCCGGCGGGGAGGTTTTGGCGGGATGAACGACAAGGACATGACGATGCAGGGACATCTGCGCTCCTTCAAGGATTATCAGGCCCGGTATTTCCTCTGGGAGGTGAGTGAGAACGGCCGCGTTGCGACGATTACGCTGAATCGGCCCGAGCGAAAAAATCCGCTGACCTTCGACAGCTATGCCGAGTTGCGCGACCTGTTCCGCGATCTCGCCTATGCGTCGGACGTGCGGGCGATCGTGCTTTCCGGGGCCGGCGGCAATTTCTCATCTGGCGGTGACGTGTTCGAGATCATCGAGCCGCTGACGCGCATGGCAATGCCTGAACTCCTTGCCTTCACGCGCATGACAGGCGATCTCGTCAAGGCGATGCGGAAATGCCCGCAGCCGATCGTCGCCGCGGTCGACGGCATCTGCGCCGGGGCTGGCGCAATTCTCGCCATGGCATCCGATCTCAGGCTAGCGACCCCTGAAGCCAAGACCGCGTTCCTCTTCACGCGCGTGGGGCTTGCGGGGGCAGACATGGGCGCCTGCGGGATTCTCCCGCGTATCATCGGCCAGGGACGCGCCGCCGAATTGCTGTACACCGGCCGCTCCATGACGGCCGCCGAAGGCAACGCCTGGGGCTTCTACAATGCGCTTCATCAGAGCAGCGATCTGGACGGCGAGGCGCACAAACTCGCCCTCTCGCTGGCCGATGGCCCGTGGTTTGCTCATGGCATGACCAAGACCATGCTGAACCAGGAATGGGCCATGGGCATCGACGAGATGATCGAGTCCGAGGCGCAGGCACAGGCCATCTGCATGGCGACGCAGGATTTTCGCCGCGCCTTTGAAGCCTTCGCCGCCAAGCGCAAGCCAGAGTTCCAGGGAAACTAGGCGATGAGCACCGCCGCGACATTGACCGGTCCATCCCGGGATCATCTCGACTGGCCTTTCTTCGAAGGCAGGCATCGCGAATTCCTAGCCCGGCTGGACGCATTCGCTGGGTCGGATGTGATGCCGGCGATCGATCACGCCGATGTCGATGCCGCATGCCGCAAGCTCGCCCGGGCATTGGGCGATGCAGGGGTCCTGAGCGTAGCAACGGGCGTTTCCGAGACCGAGCCGTTGATCGATTCTCGGCTGGTATGCCTGACGCGCGAAACCCTTGCCTGGCACGACGGGCTGGCCGACTTCGCCTTTGCGATGCAGGGGCTCGGGACCGGTGCGATCGGCCTCAGCGGCTCGGCCGCGCTTCGCGCCGCCGTCATGCCGAAAGTGCGCAGCGGCGAATGGCTCGCTGCCTTTGCACTGTCTGAAAAAGACGCCGGATCGGATGTCGCGGCCATGGCCTGCGCGGCTCGCGCAGACGGCGACCATTACATTCTCGACGGCGAAAAGACCTGGATCTCCAACGGTGGTATCGCCGATGTCTATACCGTCTTCGCTCGAACAGGCGAGGCGCCGGGCACGCGCGGCATTTCAGCCTTCGTCGTCTTTGCCGATGACCCCGGCTTCTCGATCGCCGAACGCATCGACGTGATTGCGCCGCATCCGCTGGCAACGATCTGCTTCGAGAACTGCCGCATCCCCGCATCGCGGCGGCTTGGCAATCCGGGCGAAGGCTTCAAGATCGCCATGCGTACCCTTGATATCTTCCGGGCTTCGGTCGCAGCCGCCGCCTTGGGCTTTGCCCGGCGTGCCCTTGACGAGGCGCTTGCGCATGCAAGGGCGCGACCGATGTTCGGTGCAAAATTGGCCGATCTCCAGCTGACACAGGCGGCCCTCGGCGACATGGCGACGGGGATCGATGCGGCGGCGCTGCTAACCTACAGGGCGGCATGGCGGCGGGACGTCCAGCAATTGCCGACAACGCAGGAAGCGGCCATGGCAAAGATGACCGCGACGGAAACGGCACAGGTTGTCATCGACCGTGCCGTCCAGCTGTTCGGCGGTCGCGGCGTGCGGTCGGGCGAAATCACCGAGAAACTCTACCGGGAGATACGCGCGCTGCGCATTTATGAGGGCGCGACTGAGGTGCAGAAACTCATCATCGCGCGCGAACTCCTGAAAGCCAAATAATGGGAGCTATTGATGTCTAATACCCGCGAGATCTTCGACTGGGCCGACCCGTTCCGGCTGGTCGAGCAGCTGACCGACGAGGAGCGCATGGTGCAGAATACGGCACACGCCTATGCGCAGGAAAAGCTCGCACCCCGTGTTCTCGAAGCCTTCCGCCACGAGAAGACCGACCCTGATATCTTCCGCGAAATGGGCGAGCTCGGGTTGCTCGGCCCGACGATTGACCCGGAATATGGCGGCGCGGGTCTCGGCTATGTCGCCTACGGCCTGATCGCCCGCGAAGTGGAGCGCGTCGATAGCGGCTACCGCTCGATGATGAGCGTGCAATCCTCCCTCGTCATGGTGCCGATTGACGCCTTCGGTTCGGAGGCGCAGAAGCAGAAATACCTGCCCAAGCTCGCCACCGGCGAATGGATCGGCTGCTTCGGCCTCACCGAGCCGGACCACGGCTCCGATCCGGGCTCGATGGCGACGCGGGCACGGAAGGCCGACGGCGGCTACAGCCTCACCGGCGTCAAGACCTGGATTTCCAACGCGCCGATCGCCGACGTCTTCGTCGTCTGGGCCAAGACCGAGGACGGCGTGATCCGCGGCTTCATCCTGGAAAAGGGCTGGAAGGGACTGTCGGCCCCCGCCATCCACGGCAAGGTGGGGCTGCGCGCCTCAATCACCGGCGAAGTGGTGATGGATAATGTTTTCGTGCCGGAAGAGAACCTGCTGCCCAACGTCAGCGGCCTCAAGGGCCCGTTCACCTGCCTCAACTCTGCCCGCTTCGGCATTGCCTGGGGGGCGCTGGGGGCGGCCGAAGCATGCTATGCGACGGCGCGGCAATATGTGCTCGACCGCAAGCAGTTCAACCGGCCGCTGGCCGCCAACCAGCTGATCCAGAAGAAGCTTGCCGACATGGCAACCGAGATTACGCTCGGCCTGCAGGGCTGCCTGAGGCTCGGCCGCATGAAGGAAGAAGGCCATCCACCGGTGGAGCTGACCTCGATCCTCAAGCGCAACTCCTGCGGCAAGGCGCTCGAGATCGCCCGCGCCGCCCGCGACATGCTCGGCGGCAACGGCATCTCCGACGAGTTCGGCGTTGCCCGCCACCTCGTCAACCTCGAAGTGGTCAACACCTACGAGGGCACCCACGACATCCACGCTCTCATTCTCGGCCGCGCCATTACCGGCATCGCCGCATTCGCGAATTGAGGCAAGCTGTGGGGTTTCGAACGACAAAGCCGCTGCGCTTCGGAGACTGCGATCCCTCGGGGATCGCCTATTTCCCATCCTACCTCAACATCCTCGTCGGTGTTCTGGAGGACTACTTCGCATCGCTCGGCTTTCCCTGGAAGACCCTGATCGAGGACCGCCGGATCGGTGTCCCCACCGTGCGGCTGGACGCGACCTTCTCATATCCTGGCTTCCAGGGCGATAAACTCGAATTCGACGTTGCGGTTCGCGGTATCGGCCGCTCCTCGCTCGATCTCGAGCATACGATATCAGCAAACGGCAGAGTGCTTTGGACCGCGCGCCAGCGCGTCGTCGCCACTTCGCTCGATACCCACCAATCACTCGCATGGCCGGTCGACATCCGCGCCGCATTGACACATCATCTGGAGACGACTGATGCACACGATCCTGCAGCCTGAAGGCTGGGTGAAGCCGATTGGATACGCCAACGGCATGGCAGCGACGGGCCGCATGGTTTTCGTCGGCGGGCAGATCGGCTGGAACGAGCGCTGCGAGTTCGAAACGGACGACTTCGTCGAGCAGGTGCGCCAGACACTGAAGAACGTCGTAGCCGTGCTCGCCGAGGGCGGCGCCAAGCCGCAGCATATCACTTCGATGACCTGGTACTTCACCGACAAGGCGGAGTATCTCGGCAACCTGAAGGGTATCGGTCAGGCTTATCGGGAAACGATCGGCAGGCATTTCCCAGCCATGGCCGCCGTCCAAGTGGTCGCGCTCGTCGAGGATCGCGCCAAGGTCGAGATCCAGGCTACTGCCATCATCCCGGAATAGGATCTTGCCATGGGCACGCTGATCTTCTCTGACACCATCTCGGCGACGATGAGGGATGGCGTTCTGCTGGTGCTGATCGACAATCCGCCGGTCAACGCGACATCTCCCAGCGTCCGCTCCGGTCTGATGGCGGCGCTGGATTATGCGGCGGCTGAGGACGCCGTTCGCGGCATCGTCATTTCCGGCACCGGCAAGGTGTTCATCGGCGGGGCCGATATCAAGGAATTCGGCAAGCCCCCCGAAGCTCCGTTTCTGCCGGATGTCTATCTGCGCATCGAGCAGTTCGGCAAGCCAGTGGTGGCGGCGGTCAACGGCGCCGCGCTCGGGGGCGGCTGCGAGCTGACGCTAGCCTGCCATGGTCGTGTTGCCGCGTCCGCCGCGAGCTTCGGCCTGCCAGAGGTCAAGCTCGGCATTGTCCCAGGTGCCGGCGGCACGCAACGCCTGCCGCGGCTCGTTGGCTTTGTCGCCGCTGTCGAGATGATCGGTACCGGTCGTTCGCTGAAGGCGAGCGAAGCGCTCGGCATCGGCTTGATCGACCGCATCGCTGCCGAGGCTCTGGTTGCAGACGCGAGCGCCCTCGTTGACGCCATGGCAGGCGGCGAGCTTCGCAGAACCGGTGCGCTTGTTATCAAGACGATCAGCGATGCCGACATCGATGCTGCTTGTGCGAAAATTCTTGCCAAGGCGCGCGGTCAGGCCGCACCCGTCGAGGCCTTGCGGCTAGTGAAGGCCGCCATGACGCTGCCATTCGCGGACGGTCTTGCCGAAGAGCGGAGGACGTTCCTTCGCCTGCGTGATTCACAGGAGGCGGCAGCGCTACGGCACGTCTTCTTTGCCGAGCGGGCCGCCGGAAAAGTCGAGGGGCTGGAAAAGGTTACGCCGCGAGACATTCGATGCGTCGGCGTGGTCGGCACTGGGCTGATGGGTTCCGGTATCGCCGTCTCGGCGCTGAATGCCGGCTACCAGGTCATTGGCGTGGAACAGAGTGAGGAAGGCGCCGCCAAGGGGCACGAGCGCATAGCGGGGCTTCTTGACAAGGCGGTACAAACCGGTCGGCTCGACGCCGCTGGCCGGGAGGAGCGGCTGCGCCGGCTTACCGTCGCTTCGGACCTCGACGCGCTTCGGGATGCCGATCTCGTCATCGAGGCGGTGTTCGATGATTTCGACGTCAAGACCGACCTTTTCCGCCGTCTCGACGACGTCGTGCGGACCGACGCGATCCTCGCCACAAACACGAGCTATCTCGATCCTGACGCCATCGCCGCCGCGACGCGCCATCCCGAGCGTGTCGTCGGGCTGCATTTCTTCTCGCCCGCAAACATCATGCGACTGGTCGAAGTGATCAATTGCGCACGCACCGAGAGCGAGGTCCTTGTGACGGCGATGGCCTTTGCAAAACGTCTCGGAAAGCTCGCCATCGTCTGCGGCGTAACGGAAGGCTTTATCGGCAACCGGGTCTTTTCCGCCTATCGGCGCGAGGCAGAATTCATGGTTGAGGACGGCGCCTTGCCGCACGAGATCGACCAGGCGATGGAAGCCTATGGGTTCCCAATGGGTCTCTTTGCCGTCTACGACATGGCGGGGCTGGAGATCGCCTGGGCGCGGCGCAAGCGCCAGGCCGCCACCCGTGATCCGGCCACCCGCTATGTCGATATCGCCGACCGCCTCTGCGAGGCCGGACGCTTCGGACAGAAGTGTGGCCGCGGCTGGTATGCCTATCCCGATGGAAAACGGACAGTCGATCCTGACGTAACCGCCCTCGTCGTGGCAGAGCGGACGAGGAAAGGAATCAAGCCACGTTCGCTCACAGCGGACGAGATTATGACAAGGCTTCTGAGGGCGATGGCCGACGAGGGCCAGGCTCTTCTAGCGGAAGGCATTGCAATACGCGCAAGCGACATCGATCTCGTGATGATCAACGGATACGGCTTTCCGGCCCATAAGGGCGGTCCGATGTTTGCGGCAGGGATAGCGGCCTGATCGGCTGCCCTGGCCCCTGCCCTGGAATGCATGCTCCTTACCGGGAAACCGCCCGGCGCTGACATCGCCAAAGTTATTCCGCCGGCGGCGCCAAGGAGGATATTTCGAGAGCAGCAGGACCACGGACGGTGGGGCACCACCCACGCCGTACAAAAGCTGCTCGTCGATATTCCTGAATCGGAAGCCGCCTGAGCCGATGCCATCCTCCATGATTCCGGCCGTATTGCGCCAGACAAGCCTCATCGATCCCCGGCCGCGGCCTTAATTCCGGACCGCTCGATATGTTGGACGCACTCCGCGTCATCAAAACTTCGCACAGCCTTCAAGAAACTGTCTCGACCTCTCGCTAAACGTCGCGGAAACGAATGCAATTTTTTTTGCAAAGGAGAGATTAATGTCACGGAAATTGCAACGTGCGGTCGCGGCGAGCGTCCTTTCCCTTTTTGCCATGGGCGGCTCGGCTCATGCCGAGACGACGGTCAAGTTTTGGCACAGCTTCAGCAAATCCTCCGGCGAGGCGCTGAACAAGATCATTACCAATTTCGAAGCGGCCAATCCCGATATCCATGTCGAAACCGAATATGTCGGCGATTACAACGATATCGTTGCCAAGCTGCAGGCGGCCATTCCGGCCAACCGCGCCCCCGATGCCGTGATCATGGAAGTCACCCGCTACGGGCTCTTCGCCGACCGCGGCGCACTGACCGACCTCACGCCCTATTTCGACGCAGACCCGCTGAAGGGCGACCTATATGACTACGCCCGCGAAGTCGGCGTCTATAATGGCAAGAACTACATTGTGCCGTTCAACTCCTCGACGCCCGTCCTGTACTACAACAAGGATATCCTCGACCGCGCCGGCTTTACCCAGGAGCCGCCGCTCAAGACCTTCGACGATATCCTCGCCGTTTCCAAGACGATCACCGAAAAGCTCGGCTCCGAAGGCATCACCGGCATCGCCGCTCCGGGCCAGTTCGCCCGCTGGGGCCTCGTGATGTCTAACGACAGCGAGCTGATCGACTCCAAGACCAATGACATCCTTCTCGACTCTCCTAACACGATCGAGGCCTATCAGTGGATGGCTTCGCTGGTCCACGAGCAGAAGGTCGCCTCTCCTGATGGCGTTACCGACGAAGATGTCGGCCGTGACGCTTTCTATGCCGGCAAGGTCGGCATGTTGCTGAACTCGACCGGCGATTACGGCGGCGCGAAGAAGGCGCTCGGCGACAAGCTCGAAGTCCGCCCAATGCCCTGCAACAAGGTCTGCTCCGTTCCGATCGGCGGCGCCGGCATCGGCATCCTGTCGTCCTCCCCGAAGGAGGTCCAGGACGCCGCCTACAAGTTCATCAGCTACGCCGCTTCGCCGGAAGCCAATGCCATCTGGTTCGCCGCCACCGGCTACCTGCCGATCAACAAGAAGAGCGCAGCGCAGCCGGTTGCCGCTCAAGCGCTTGCCACCCAGCCGGGTATCGACGTTGCCGTCAAGCAGCTCGATTTTGCTCATGGCCGCGCCCGTCCGCCGGTCGTCACCTGGATGCGCTCGACCGAGTACAAGATGTGGGAAGCAATGGCACTAGGCCAGCGCGACGTCACGGAAACGATGAAGGACTTCGCCGCGCAGACCCGCGAGGAAGCCAAGCGTTCCAGCAACTAAGCCTCTCCCGGCAAGACGGCGGGCCTTGGACGGCCCGTCGTCGCAACCGATCTGGTCCCATGATCCGCACCCTCACACCCTATCTGCTCGTCGCACCGTTGATAATCTTCATCACGGTCTTCACCTATGTCCCGGTGATCACGAGCGTGAACCTCAGCTTCCGCCACTGGGATTTCCTCTCCCCGACCATGCCTTTCGTCGGCTTCGAGAACTACCGCCTGCTGCTGGATTCCCGCGACTTCTGGAACTCGCTGAAGGTCACGGCACTCTTCGCGCTGATTTCCGTGCCTATCAGGCTCGGGCTGGCACTTATGATCGCAAGCTATCTCGTCCGCGAAACATTGCCGGTGCGGTTGTTGCGCGGGGCCCTGTTCCTTCCGTCGGTCACCTCCACCGTCTCGATCGCCGTCGTCTTCTCCTGGCTCTTCGCGACCGATTACGGCATGGTGAACGCCGCCCTCACCTCACTCGGCCTCGGCAAGGTGCAGTGGCTGCAGGATCCACACCTCGCCCTATGGGTGCTGATCGTCGTCAATACCTGGAAGCAGCTCGGCTACGACATCGTCATCTATGTCGCCGGCCTGCAGGCGGTGCCGCAGGAGCTCTACGATGCCGCCGCCGTCGATGGCGGCCGGCGCTTCCACGTCTTCCGGCGGGTGACCGTGCCGCTCGTCATGCCGACCACCTACTTCCTGCTGGTGATTTCGGTGATCGAGGCCTTCCAGGTCTTCACCATCGTCGACATCATGACCCATGGCGGCCCGGCTGGCGCAACCGACATGCTCGTCAACCTCCTCTACCGCGTGGGTTTCACCCTCTTCGATATCGGCAGGGGCTCGGCGCTTGCGGTCCTGCTCTTCATCTTCCTGATCGTGCTGGCACTGATCAAGTCCGTCGTTATCGGCCGGAGGGTGCATTATGAAGCTTGAAAGCCCAATCGTGACGGGCCTGGCGCTCCTTGCCGGGCTCCTCTTCCTGTCGCCCGTGCTTTACTCCATCTGGATGTCCTTCGAGACCGCGCAGGCCTATTATACCGGCAACTACGAATTCACGCTCGACAACTATGTCCGCGCGATCGCGGAATATAATTTCGCCCGCTATCTTCTGAACAGCATCATCGTCTCGGGTCTCGTGACGCTGCTCGGCATCACGGTCGCGACCATGGCCGCCTTCGCTTTCGCACGCTACCGGTTCCGCGGCGGCAACCTGCTGTTTGGCGCGACCGTCGCAACGCTAATGATCCCGAGCCACATCAGCCTGATCCCCAACTACCTGACGCTGGCAAAGGCCGGCCTGCTCGATACTTATGCCGGTCTCATCCTGCCGGCGATATCGAACGGCTTTGCCGCCTTTTTCCTGCGTCAATACATCAAGGGCATCCCGAAGGCGCTGGACGAGGCCGCTTATATGGATGGGGCAACGCCCTTGCAGGTGCTCTGGCGGGTGATCGTGCCGATCGCGCGGCCGGCGATCTTCTCGATGGGTCTCTACATCTTCATCACCGAATGGAACAACTACATCTGGCCGCTGGTCGCTGTCGGCAAGGACGACCTTTACACACTGCAGATCGGTCTCGCCCGGCTTTACCACATCAATTCCGGCGAAGGGCTGGTCGACTGGCCGCTCGTGATGGCTGCCTCGACGATCACGATCCTGCCCGTGCTCCTCGGCTTCTTGCTGGTCGAGCGCCATCTCGTACGCGGCATCACGATGGGCGCGGTCAAGTAATTCATGAAAAGGGACAAGCATATGACACGCATCGCTTCACATCGCGGCGGCACTCTGGAATTCGGCGACAGCACGCCGCAGGGCTTCGGCGCCACGGCGAAAATGGCGCTGGAAGAAGTGGAATTCGATGTTCACCCGACAGCCGACGGCGCGATCATGGTGCATCACGACGCCACGCTCGACGGTACCACCGACCGCAGCGGCGCGATTGCTGCGATGAGCGAGGCCGAGGTCCGCGCTGCGGTCATCAACTACGGTGCCGGCGGCCACCCGATATCGCTGTCGGAACTCTGCGCCATCTACGCCGACAGCAAGGTCGACTTCCGCTGCGAGATCAAGCCCGGCATCGATGGCCGGCCTTACCCCGATTTCGTGCCGCATGTAGTCGAACTGCTCGCGCGTCACGGCATGCTGGAAAGGACGACCTTCTCCTCTTTCCTGGTCGACTCTCTGGATGCGCTCGCCGCGGCGAGCGACCGGCCGATACTCTGGCTCGTCAGCCCGCCGGTGCTGCGCCAACTCGGACCGGCCGCCGTGATCGAGGTGGCGCGTACCCACAACATTCCGGAAATCGGCGTGCATGTGGATACGGCCGATGCGGCTCTGATGGCGATGGTCCGCGGGGCGGGTCTCGATTTTGGCTGCTGGGCCGCGCATACCACCGAACAGATCGAAAAGGTGCTGGCCCTTGGCGTGAAAGTCTTCACAACGGACCGGCCGAGCCTTGCGATCACCCTGCGTGGCCGCCAACGGGGAGAAGACAATCGATGAGCGGAATCATCCTGCGCGACATCCGCAAGTCCTATCCCGGCGGTCCTGAAATCCTGCACGGCGTCTCGATGGATATCAGGCCCGGCGAATTCATCGTCATCGTCGGCCCCTCCGGCTGCGGCAAATCCACCCTGCTGCGGCTGATTGCCGGCCTCGAGCGCTGCGAACAGGGCGATATCGAGATCGGCGGCAGACGGGCCAACGATCTTGCTCCCCAGGATCGCGACATCGCGATGATCTTCCAGAACTACGCCCTCTATCCGCACATGACGGTGCGCCAGAACATTGCCTTTGGCCTGGAGTTGCGTGGCATGCCGAAGGCTGAGCGCAACGCGCGCGCCGAAAGCGTGGCGAAGACCTTGCAGCTCGAATCCTATCTCGACCGCAAGCCGGGAGCGCTTTCCGGCGGCCAGCGCCAACGCGTGGCAATGGGGCGAGCCATGGCGCGGAACAGCTCGACCTTCCTGATGGATGAGCCGCTGTCGAACCTCGACAACGCGCTGCGCGTCGCCATGCGCACGGAGATCAAGGAACTGCACCGGCAGCTCGGCGCCACGATCGTCTACGTCACCCATGACCAAACCGAGGCGCTGTCTCTTGCCGACCGGATCGCCGTCATGAAAGACGGCGATCTGCTGCAGTTCGACACCCCGGAAGCAATCTACGACCAGCCGCAAAATCGGTTCGTCGCCGGTTTTCTCGGTGTTCCCGCCATGAATTTCATTCCTGTCGAACAATTGCCCGGCTGGCAGGGCAGACAAGGACTGGCCATCGGCTTGCGGCCTGAATCGATGTCCATTCGGGCCGAAAAGCCGCATGAACCCGCCCTTCCCGTGCGGATTATGCTGTCGGAAATGACCGGCTCCGACATCATCCTGCATTGTGACAGCCCGGCCGGCCGCCTCACGCTGACAAGCGCACGTGAGGATGTGCCGCGCAATGCCAGCGACCTCTGGGTGACCTACAACCTGAACCGGGCGGTGTTTTTCGATAACCAGAACGGGAGCCGCGTCGATCTTGCGCCCCAAGACCGGCGAATTGAAATAGCGGCAGCGGGGCGCTAAAGCCTTAGCGGCAACAATCGGCAGGGAATCGATGGGCACGCAGAACGAAATTCCGCAACTTCTCGTCGATCTCATCAGCCGCAATTCAGCAAGGCTCACGGAGGCAGATACACGTCTCCTGGATGTGCTGATGCAAGATCCGCTGCGTGCAGCGATGGAGAACGGCAAGGCGGTTTCCTTCCGCGCGGGCGTGCACCCGGCCTCAGCCGTGCGCCTAGCGCGACGACTCGGGTTCAAGGGCTATCCCGAATTCAGAAGCTTCCTTCAGGCCAATCTCATGGAAGGAGGAGGCGACTTTGAAAGTCCGGCAGCCCGCATGGCAGCCCGCCTCGTCCGGGCGGAGGAAGGCGGGGTTTTAGCTTCGGTGCTCGACAGCGAGATCGCGGCGCTTCAACAGGTCCGCAACAGCGTCTCCGACACCGACATTCGTGCATTCTCGGAAAGCCTGCGCGATTGCCGCCGGGTTTACGTGTTCGGGCGCGGCCATTCCGCGGCCCTATCCTCGCTTATCGCGCTGCGGCTCAACCGCTCCGGATATGACGCCGTCGACGTCGGCAGCCAGATGCATCAATTTCCCGAGGCGCTGACGGCGCTTTCGGCGGACGACGTGCTGTGGCTGCTCGCCTTCCGCAGAGCGTCGCCGCTCATTCACCAGGTCCGGGAAATTGCCGCCCGGCGAGGCACGAAAACGCTGGCGCTGACAGACTTGCGCGGCGCGCGCATCGATCCCGCGCCTTATCGTCAGATTTCGGTTTCGCGCGGCGAAGCCGGGGAGTCTCAATCACTCGTCGTGCCCATGACGATTGCAAATGCCGTGATTCTCGATCTCGCCGCGATCGACGATGGCCGCTCGCTACGCGCACTCGCCGCCTTCAAGGCTTTCCGAGCGACGTCCGGCCTGTCGCAAGCGCTTCTATAGCTTGTCCATCTGAGAGCGGACGCGGATGCCCAGGCGTCGGCCCCCGCGGTTCCCTTTGAGCCTGCGGCTAAGGCTTGCGGTTCGCTGGCAGAGGCGTAACCTGAACGCGACAATAGCGGAGGTGCAGATCATGGCCGCATGCTTCCGGTACATCGTCGACAACGTCGAGGCCGCAATCGATTTCTACACCAAACATCTCGGCTTCAAGCTCGAGATGCATCCTGCCCCGCCGTTCGCAGAAATTTCACGCGACGACATGCACCTCTATCTTAGCCAGCCAAGCCCACGGGGTGGTGGCGCTTCCATGCCGTCAGGAGAGCAACAAGCGCCGGGCGGCTGGAATCGCATTCATCTCACTGTCGAGAACCTGGATGAGCTCGTCGAACATCTGAAATCGGCGGGCTGTCGCTTTCGCAACGAAATTATCCAGGGCGTCGGCGGGAAGCAGATCTTGCTGGAGGACCCCTCCGGAAATGTGATTGAATTGTTTGAGCCAAACACCGCCGCCTATCGCCCCCCCGGATTTGGAGCGGAAACATAATTATCGACGCAACTCCGCGATCAAGAACCACCGCCAGAGATGGCGGCGACGGCGGAGCTTTCGGGCTCGCTTGCAGATAGTTACATGCTCTACTGTCTGACTCTTCGCCGTTATCTAGCGATCGACGGGCCGGCCTCGCCCTGAACACGCCGAGCAAGGGTTTGTCGCCGCAGCGTGCCATGGAAGTCGCCCGGGCGGTCCTGCCCCGTGACACGATCGCAACCTGCGACGCCGGCGCAAGCCGTCTGCTGATCGTCCAGAAATGGCAACCCTACGGCCCGCGCGAATTCCTGACTTCCAACGGCCTCGGCTCGATGGGATATGCCGTGCCGGGAGCGCTCGGCGCCCGACTTGCCTATCCGGACAGGCCGGTGGTCGCGTTCACCGGCGACGGCGGCTTCCTCATGGCGATTGCCGAACTGCAGACGTCCGTGCGCGAAAACCTGCCGATCATCGTCGTCGTGCTCGACGACCAGGAGATCGGCCTCATCCGGGTCAAGCAGGAGATCAAAAAGATCCCAAAATACGGCATTTCGGTGGGCGGATGCGACTGGGAAAAGCTCGCCCAGGGCTTCGGCGCGGACGGCGTGACCGTCGACACGGAAAACGGTCTTCAGGACGCCCTCAAGATCGCCCTTAAGACCGGCAAGACGACCGTTGTCGCGGTACGGATCGACGGATCGGGCTATGTCGACCAGTTCAACGCCCTGCGCGAGCTTTGAGCGCAGCGGTCCTGGCTTGTGAAGCGGCAGCGGGCAACGCCCCAAAAGAAAGCCCTTGCCGCTTCCGCCACGCATCGCCGCAGTGTTCGTGCGGTCGATGATCACGGCTCCCGCCTTGCGCCAGTTTCGAACCGCGGAACTGTCAACCTCCGCAATTCTGTCCCTATGCGCCCACAGCACGCCGGCTCCAGAGCGCTGCTTCGGAGGAGCCCATGAAAGACCGAAGCCGCCGAAATGCACTTCATCGAGGCAAAAGCGCAGGTTCCATCCAGACAAAATCGGCAACTGGGCTGCCCTGCAAACCCTTCACCCATCATAATTTTTCACGGCGACTTAAAGGAAAAAGGGCGGTGATGTGCTAACATCCCGGCTCTGGCCAACTTGGGTGGACGAACTGGAGACGAATGTTGCGGCCAGTTTGCCAGGAGAGCTGGGCCTGGCGGTGAAAGTCCTGCAGATGACCCCAACTTTTCGGTTCGGCACTGAAGATGACGGCAGTTTCCAGCTTCTATGGGAAGACGGCGAACGCGTCTTCTGCCGGGGATGGCATCTCGACCCTGACGGGGCACGTAAGCCCGTGCTGGCGGTGCTGCCCGCCGCGGAGCATCCGACGCCCGCCAGTCTCGATCGTCTCGCTCACGAATATGGATTGAAGGACGAACTGGACAGCGCATGGGCGGCGCGGCCGCTGGAGCTCGTGCGTGAACACGGTCGGGCCGTGCTGGTGATCGAGGACCCCGGCAGCGAGCCCCTCGACCGGCTGCTCGGTGCTCCCATGGAGATGGGAGAGTTCCTGCGCCTGGCCGTCAATATCGCCGCGGCCGTCTGCCAGGTCCACCAGCAAGGTCTCGTTCACAAGGACATCAAGCCGACGAACATCCTGATCGCAGGCGCGGGCGGAAAGGTGCGGCTGACTGGCTTCGGCATCGCCTCGCGCCTGCGCCGCGAGGAGCAGGCGCCGAAACCTCCCGAGTCCATCAGCGGAACCCTGGCTTACATCTCGCCCGAGCAGACCGGACGAATGAACCGGTCTATCGACTCCCGAAGCGACCTCTACTCACTCGGCGTCACCTTCTACCGGATGCTTACGGGCAATCTGCCCTTCACGGCCTCCGATCCGATGGAATGGGTACACTGCCATATCGCCAGGACGCCGGTCCCGCCCGCTGAGCGGTGCAAGACGGTACCCACCATGGTCTCAGCGATCGTCGTGAAGCTGCTCGCCAAAACGGCCGAGGAGCGCTACCAGACTGCCGCCGGGGTCGAGCAGGATCTTCGACACTGCCTGACGCAGTGGGAAGCTCAGGGGAGGGTCGACGCCTTTCCGTTACGCCAGTACGACACGCCGGACCGGCTCCTGATCCCCGAAAGGCTCTACGGTCGCGAGCGCGAGGTCGCGACGCTACTCGCCGCCTTCGACCGTGTCGTCAAGGGCGGCGCTCCGGAGCTGGTACTAATCTCCGGCTATTCCGGCATTGGCAAGTCTTCCGTCGTCCATGAACTGCACAGCAGCTTGGTACCGCCGCGTGGCCTATTCGCCGCGGGCAAGTTCGACCAGTATAAACGCGACATCCCTTATTCGACGTTGGCGCAGGCGTTTCAGAGCCTCATCCATCCGCTTTTGGGAGAAAGCGAAGCTGAGTTGGCCGGCTGGCGCGATGCTTTTCTGGAGGCGTTGGGTCCGAACGGACAGCTCATGATCGATGTCGTCCCCGAGTTGCGACTCATCATTGGAGAGCAGCCCCCGATACCTGATCTTCCACCCCAGGACGCCCAAGGCCGCTTCCAGCTGGTATTCCAGCGTTTTATCGGCGTATTCGCCCGGCCCGAGCATCCGCTCGCGCTGTTCCTCGACGATTTGCAATGGCTGGATGCAGCCACGCTGGATCTCGTCGAACATCTGCTGGCGCAGCCGGATGTGCAGCATCTGCTGCTGATTGGTGCTTATCGGAGTAATGAAGTCGAAACCACGCATCCGCTGCGGCGCAAGCTCAAGGCTATTCGGCAAGCCGGAGCCATCGTCCATGACATTGCGCTTGCGCCTCTTCGCCAGAGAGATTTAGCGCAACTGATCGCGGATGCCATTTGCGGCGCGCCGGAGGGGGCTCTCCCCCTTGCGCGGCTGGTGCACGACAAGACGGCCGGCAATCCATTTTTCGCCATCCAGTTCGTTTCCGCTCTCGCCGACGAGGGACTGCTCACCTTCGATCACAAGCCGGCGCGCTGGTCGTGGGACATCGAACGCATACGCGCCAGGGGATACACCGATAACGTTGCGGACCTCATGGTGGGCAAGTTGAACCGCCTGCCCCCTGAAACACAGGGAGCGATGCAACAACTCGCTTGTCTCGGAAACGTCGCGGCCATCAAGACGCTGTCCCTGGTTTCTGGCACCGCGGAGGCGCAGGTTCATTCGGATCTATGGGCGGCCGTCCGCGCCGAACTGGTTAAGCAACAGGAAGGTTTCTATAGGTTCATCCATGACCGGGTACAGGAGGCGGCTTACTCGCTGATCCCGGAAGGCTTACGAGCCGAGGCCCATCTGCGGATCGGCAGGCAACTGGCAGCGCATACGCCTCCCGAGCAGCGTGAGGAGGCGATCTTCGAGATCGTCAATCAGCTTAACCGAGGCGCGCCTTTGATGACTTCGCAGGATGAACGTGAGCAACTGGCTGAGCTCAACCTGATTGCGGGCAAGCGCGCCAAGGCGGCGACAGCCTACACCTCGGCATTGAAGTATCTTGCGGTCGGCGAGATGCTGCTGTCCGAGGCGAGCCGGAAACGCAACTACCCGCTCTTCTTTGCTGTCCAATTCCACATGGCCGAGTGCGAATTGCTGACGGCTGATTTGGCAGCGGCGAACACTCGGCTTTCGATGCTGGCACGGCTTTCCAGAGACGTGCATGATATCGCCGCCGTCGCACGTTTGCGCCTGACGCTTTACACGACTTTGGACCAGAGCGACAGCGGCGTGGAGGTCTGTCTTGAATACCTCCAACGGGTCGGCACCCAATGGTTACCGCATCCGACGAGGGAGGAAGTGCGTCGCGAGTACGATCGAATCTGGTCGCAGCTCGGAAGCCGGTCGATAGAGGGCCTTATCGACGGGCCTTTGATGAATGACGCAGACGCACTAGCCACTCTCGATGTTCTGACCGAGGTCGTGACGCCGGCACTGTTCACCGATGATAATCTGGTTTCACTCGTCATCTGCCGGATGGTCAATCTCAGTCTCGAGCATGGCAACAGCGATGGATCATGCTTCGCCTACGTCTGGCTTGGCATGATTGCTGGACCGCACTTCGGTAACTATGAGGCCGGCTTCCGCTTCGGCCAACTCGGCTATGACCTGGTGGAAAAGCGTGGATTGCAACGCTTTCAGGCGCGTACCTATATGTCCTTCGGAAATCTCGTCATGCCATGGACGAGGCACGTCAAGACCGGCCGCGATTTGGTGCGTCGCGCTTTCGATGCTGCGAACAAGATAGGCGATCTCACTTTTGCGGCTTATACCTGCAACAACCTGAACACGAATCTTCTCGCGGCGGGTGACCCGCTCGCCGAGGTCGAACTCGAAGCAGAACATGGTTTTGCGTTTGCGAAGAAGGCGCGGTTTGGTCTCGTCATCGACATTATCAAGGCCCAACTTGGGCTTGTCCGAACGCTTCGCGGATTGACGCCGAAGTTCGGCACCTTTGATAGTGAGCAATTTAATGAGCTTGGTTTCGAACGCCATTTGGCGAGTGACTCGCGCTTGGCCCTCCCCGAGTGCTGGTACTGGATCAGAAAGCTGCAGGCGCGCTTCTTTGCCGGCGACTATGCCGCCGCCATTGACGCTTCATCAAGGGCGCAACGGCTGCTTTGGACATCTCCATCTTTCTTTGAAGTGGCTGAGTATTACTTCTACAGTGCGTTGTCCCATGCTGCGTTCTGCGGCTCTGCCACGGCTGGCCAAAGCCGGCAGCATGTCGAAGCTCTCGCTGCCCATCACAAACAATTGCAGGTCTGGGCCGAAAACTGCCCGGAGAACTTCGAGAACCGCGCTGCCTTGATCGGTGCCGAGATCGCCCGCATCGAAGGCCGCACGCTCGACGCCATGCGGCTCTACGAACAGGCCATCCG
>NZ_JBNDHS010000029.1:0-62205 GCF_056755095.1 Rhizobium sp. SVR5-9E
CAGGACAATCAGGGCTTCGGACAGAAGCTGGGCGCGCCCGAAGTAGCGCCGCCTCCGGCCGCGAACACCTCCATGAGTGTGCTGTTGTCCCAGGGCTATGAAATCAAGGCTGCCGTTCCGAACGGCAACAAGTTCGTTGTGTTTATGCAGAAAGACCAGTCGGCCTATGCCTGCGAGATGCAGTCTCTGGCTGCCTCCCGGTGTGGGACCCTAAACTGACAAGGCGTGAGAAAGAATGTCTGTTCGTCGACTAGCCGAAGATCAATTCCAGCCTGCCGCATTCGCCTTCAATGACGAGAACGCGGCTTGGGCGGACAAGACGATCAAGAAATATCCCGCGGGCCGTCAGCAATCGGCAGTCATTCCGCTGTTGATGCGGGCGCAGGAGCAGGAGGGCTGGGTGACCCGCGCGGCGATCGAGAAGGTCGCCGACATTTTGGGCATGGCCTATATCCGCGTCCTCGAGATCGCGACCTTTTACACGCAGTTCCAGCTTGCTCCCGTCGGAACGCGCGCGCACGTTCAGGTGTGCGGCACCACGCCCTGCATGTTGCGCGGCGCCGAAGGTCTGATAAAGGTCTGCAAGAGCAAGATCCATGATCATCCCTTCGAGAGGAACGCCGAGGGCACGCTCTCCTGGGAGGAAGTCGAATGTCTCGGCGCCTGTGTCAACGCGCCGATGGTGATGATCGGCAAGGACACCTACGAGGACCTGACGCCGGAGCGCCTGGAAGAGATCATCCATTCCTTCGATGCCGGCATTGGCGCAAGCGTCACGCCCGGCCCGCAGATCGACCGTCATTTCTCGTCGCCCGCAGGTGGCCCGACGACGCTTCTGACGGCGGACCCAAAGCCGACGGCGAAGACCTCCGCCAAGCAGCCCGCAGAAGACGCGGTAAGCCTGCCTCCCGCCGAGGCCGGCCGGCCGAAGAGCACGGACGCTGAAACCAATCCAGCACTGAAGACGCCCCACACGGCGCCCAAGTCCGCGGCGAAAAACGCGAAAGCTGCGGAAACGCAGCCGCTTTCCGGAACGGCTGCAAGCGTTTCGGAAGCGAAGACGCCGGGCAGCAAGGGGCAGGGGGCTCCGGTCGCGGCAAAGCCGTCGCTGACCGACAAGAACCGCCCGGCTGGCATCGAAAAACCGGCAGCGCCGGACGATTTCAAGTTGATCTCGGGCGTCGGTCCGAAGATCGAAAGCACTTTGAACGAACTCGGCATCTTCACCTACGCACAGGTCGCAGGCTGGAAGAAGGCCGAGCGCGAATGGGTCGACGGATACTTGAATTTCAAGGGCCGCATCGAGCGCGACGACTGGGTCAAGCAGGCCAAGGCGCTCGCCAAGGGCGGCGAAGCGGAATATATCAAGGTCTTCGGTAAGAAGCCGCGGTAAGAGGTGAAGCATGTTACAAGATAAAGACCGCATCTTTACCAACATCTACGGCCTCAAGGACAAATCCCTGAAAGGCGCGATGAGCCGCGGCCATTGGGACGGCACCAAGCAGATCCTGGAAAAGGGCCGCGACTGGATCGTCAACGAGATGAAGGCCTCCGGCCTTCGCGGCCGTGGTGGCGCAGGCTTTCCGACTGGTCTGAAGTGGTCCTTCATGCCGAAGGAAAGCGATGGCCGCCCGCACTATCTCGTCGTCAATGCCGACGAGTCGGAGCCGGGGACCTGCAAGGACCGCGACATCATGCGTCACGATCCGCATACGCTGATCGAAGGCTGCGTTATCGCGAGCTTCGCGATGGGTGCCAATACCGCCTACATCTACGTCCGTGGCGAATATATCCGCGAGCGTGAAGCCCTGCAGGCAGCGATCGACGAATGCTATGATTACGGTCTGCTCGGCAAGAACAACAAGCTCGGCTGGGACATGGACATCTTCGTCCACCACGGCGCCGGCGCGTATATCTGCGGCGAGGAAACCGCGCTGCTCGAAAGCCTGGAGGGCAAGAAGGGCCAGCCGCGCCTGAAGCCGCCGTTCCCGGCCAATATGGGTCTCTACGGCTGCCCGACGACGGTCAACAACGTCGAGTCGATCGCCGTCGCGCCGACGATCCTTCGCCGTGGTGCAGCCTGGTTCTCCTCGATCGGCCGTCCGAACAATGTCGGCACCAAGCTCTTCATGCTCTCCGGCCACGTCAACAAGCCGTGCACCGTCGAAGAAGAGATGGGCATCACCTTCCGCGAGCTCGTCGATCGTCATGGCGGCGGCATCCGCGGCGGCTGGGACAACCTGCTTGCCGTCATTCCCGGTGGCGCATCGTGCCCGATCGTTCCTGCCAAGGACATCATCGACTGCCCGATGGATTTCGACGGTCTGCGTGCAGTCGGTTCGTCCTTCGGTACGGCCGCCGCGATCGTCATGGACAAGTCCACCGACGTCATCAAGGCGATCGCCCGCATCTCGGCTTTCTTCAAGCACGAGAGCTGCGGCCAGTGCACGCCGTGCCGCGAAGGCACCGGCTGGATGTGGCGCGTGATGGAGCGCATGGCCAAGGGCAATGCCCACAAGCGCGAGATCGACATGCTCTTCCAGGTAACGAAGCAGATCGAAGGCCACACCATCTGCGCGCTCGGCGACGCCGCCGCATGGCCGGTGCAAGGTCTGATCCGTAATTTCCGCCCGGAAATCGAGGCGCGTATCGACCAGTACACGGCGAGCGCACTGGATCACGGCGCGGTCCTCGAAGCTGCGGAGTAGAAAGATGAAGGCATCTCACAGTGCATGGAAGGAAGGCGCGACCGATCTCTCGGCCGACTTCGGCCGGCTTGCTGTCGAGATGCTGGAGCGTACTTTGCCGGTGCATCCGCTGATGGCGCCGCCCGTCGCCGCGATGGCGGCCGCGACCGCGATCGGTTTCGGCTTCTCGACGCAGATGGCGGGTGCATTCCTGGGCGCGATGCAGGGTGCGTTCGAGGCTACGCACAGATTGGCGGAAGCGCTCGACGACACGCCGCCGGAAGAACCCAAGCCGGAAGTGCGGATCAAGCCGGAACATATCCGGCCGGCAGCGGTGAAGACGGCCAAGCTTGCGATTGTCCCGGTAGCGGAACAGAAGGCATCGGCGCCGAGGCAACCTGCGGCGCCAAAGAAGCCGACGGTACGAGCAAGGAAAGCCGACGACCTGAAGCGGATTGCCGGCATCGGGCCGAAGCTGGAGCAGGTGTTGAACGCAAGGGGCATTCGGACCTTTGCCGAGATCGCGGCCTGGACGGATGCGGATATCGCCAAGATCGACGCCGAACTCGGTTTCGACGGCCGCATCGCCCGTGATGATTGGACGGGTCAGGCGAAGGCGCTTGTTGCGAAGGGCCGCAAGCGGACTTGATCTTTTGCGGCTGCCGCAAAGCAGCCGCGGACCCGGTTTCGGTTGCCGAAGCCGGATAGAGAATTTGGGCGACACCGGTGCCTGCGGGGACAAAATCCTGCCTGGCAGCGGCAAATGTTGCAGAATGGGTTTGTTTGCCGCCATCCGGCGAACAGGAAACAGGACTGAGTGACGATGGCAAAACTGAAGATTGACGGCAACGAGATCGAAGTCCCGGATCATTTTTCGCTGCTGCAGGCATGCGAAGAGGCTGGTGCTGAAGTTCCGCGCTTCTGCTTCCACGAGCGGCTGTCGGTCGCCGGTAATTGCCGCATGTGTCTTGTCGAAGTGAAGGGCGGCCCGCCGAAGCCGCAGGCATCCTGCGCCATGGGCGTGCGCGACATCCGCGGCGGCCCGAACGGCGAATTGCCCGAAGTCTTCACCAACACGCCGATGGTCAAGAAGGCCCGCGAAGGCGTGATGGAATTCCTGCTGATCAACCATCCGCTCGACTGCCCGATCTGCGACCAGGGCGGCGAATGCGACCTGCAGGACCAGGCGATGGCTTTCGGCATCGATACGTCCCGCTATCAGGAAGACAAGCGCGCCGTCGAAGACAAGTACATCGGCCCGCTCGTCAAGACGGTCATGAACCGCTGCATTCACTGCACGCGTTGCGTCCGCTTCACGACGGAAGTTGCCGGTATCTCGGAACTCGGTCTGATCGGCCGCGGCGAAGACGCCGAAATCACCACCTATCTCGAGCAGGCGATGACCTCCGAGCTGCAGGGCAACATCGTCGACCTTTGCCCGGTTGGTGCGCTGACCTCGAAGCCTTTCGCCTTCACGGCCCGTCCGTGGGAACTGAACAAGACGGAATCGATCGACGTCATGGACGCGCTTGGTTCGGCGATCCGCGTCGATACCCGCGGCCGCGAGGTCATGCGCGTCCTGCCGCGCGTCAACGAAGCCATCAATGAAGAGTGGATCTCCGACAAGAGCCGCTTCATCTGGGACGGCCTGAAGACGCAGCGTCTGGATCGCCCTTACGTTCGCAAGGATGGCCGTCTCCAGCCAGCGACATGGGCAGAAGCCTTCGGCGCCATCAAGACGGCCGTCGCTGCAGCGACCGGCGACAAGATCGGCGCTGTTGCCGGTGACCTCGCTTCCGTCGAGGAAATGTACGCGCTCTCCGAGCTGGTGAAGTCGCTCGGCTCCGAGAACCTCGATTGCCGCCAGGATGGAACGGCACTTGATCCGTCGCTCGGCCGCGCAAGCTACATCTTCAACCCGACGATCCAGGGCATCGAAGAAGCGGACGCACTTCTCATCATCGGCGCCAATCCGCGCTACGAAGCCTCGGTGCTCAACGCCCGCATCCGCAAGCGCTGGCGCCGGGGTGGTTTCCCGATCGGTGTGATCGGCGAAGCCGCCGACCTGCGCTATCAGTACGAATATCTCGGCTCCGGCCCGGACACGCTGAAGGAGCTGGTTGACGGCAACCATGGCTTCGCCTCGGTCCTGACCGAGGCCAAGAAGCCGTTGATCATCATCGGGCAGGGCGCTCTGGCGCGTGGCGACGGTGCCGGTGTGCTCGCAAGCGCTGCAAAGCTCGCGGACGCTGTCGGTGCTGTTGTGGACGGCTGGAACGGTTTTGCCGTGCTTCATACGGCCGCTTCGCGCGTCGGGGGCCTCGATCTCGGTTTCGTGCCAGGCACCAAGGGCGTCAATGCCGCTGACATGCTCGCCTCGATGGATGTGCTCTTCCTGCTCGGTGCAGACGAGCTCGATTTCTCGCGCAAGGCTGCCAAGCTCACGGTCTATATCGGTTCGCATGGCGACAACGGCGCGCACAATGCCGATGTCATTCTGCCGGCTGCCGCCTACACCGAAAAGTCGGGCATCTGGGTCAACACCGAAGGCCGCGTCCAGATGGGCAACCGTGCCGGTTTCGCACCCGGCGACGCGCGCGAAGACTGGGCGATCCTGCGTGCGCTTTCCGACGTCCTCGGCAAGAAGCTTCCCTTTGACTCGCTTGCCGAACTGCGCTCGAAACTCTATGCCGTGTTCCCGCATTTCGCGGCCCTCGACGAGATCGCACAACCAGACAGCGCCAAAATTGCCGCACTGGCCAAAAAAGCCGGGAAGATGAACAAATCCGGGTTTGCTTCACCCGTCAAAGACTTCTATTTGACGAACCCGATAGCGCGTGCCTCGGCTGTCATGGCCGAATGCTCCGCATTGGCCCGCAACAACTTCAAAGTCGCGGCAGAGTAAGGGCAGGGGACCATGGACTCATTCTTTTCGACATATGTCTGGCCGGGCCTCATCATGGTCGGCCAGTCGCTTCTCCTCTTGGTCTGCCTTCTGATCTTCATCGCCTATGTCCTGCTTGCCGACCGCAAGATCTGGGCAGCGGTGCAGCTTCGCCGCGGCCCGAACGTCGTCGGTCCCTTCGGCCTTTTCCAGTCCTTCGCCGACCTTCTGAAGTTCGTCTTCAAGGAGCCGATCATTCCGGCGGGCGCAAACAAGGTCGTGTTCCTGCTCGCACCGCTCGTCACCGTGCTTCTGGCGCTGTCCACCTGGGCTGTCGTACCGCTGGCGGATGGCTGGGTCATCGCCAACATCAACGTCGGCATTCTCTACATCTTCGCGATCTCGTCGCTCGAAGTGTACGGCATCATCATGGGCGGCTGGGCTTCGAACTCGAAGTACCCGTTCCTTGGCGCGCTTCGCTCGGCGGCGCAGATGGTGTCCTACGAAGTCTCGATCGGCTTCGTCATCGTCACCGTTCTCCTCTGCGTCGGTTCGCTGAACATGACGGACATCGTTCTTTCGCAGCAGACCGGCCTCGGCACCAAGCTCGGCCTGCCACCGTCGTTCCTCGACTGGCACTGGCTGTCACTGTTCCCGATGTTCATCGTCTTCTTCATCTCGGCTCTGGCTGAAACCAATCGTCCGCCCTTCGACCTTCCGGAAGCAGAATCAGAGTTGGTTGCCGGCTTCATGGTCGAATACGGCTCTTCGCCGTACATGATGTTCATGCTCGGCGAATACGCGGCCGTCTGCCTGATGTGCGCGCTGACGACGATCCTCTTCCTCGGCGGCTGGCTGCCTCCGGTTGACGTTTGGTTCCTGAATTGGGTACCGGGCATCATCTGGTTCACGCTGAAGGCGTGCCTGGTGTTCTTCATGTTCGCGATGGTCAAGGCTTTCGTGCCGCGCTACCGCTACGACCAGCTGATGCGCCTCGGCTGGAAGGTCTTCCTTCCGCTGTCGCTCGCCATGGTCGTCATCGTTGCATTCGTGCTGAAACTGACGGGATGGGCATGATGATGTCCGCCGTTGTTTCCAGCAAATTTGGAGGTTGAAGATGGCTAGCTTGTCTAACGCCGTCAGCTCGCTGTTCCTCAAGGAATTCGTCGGCGCATTCTTCTTGTCGATGCGCTATTTCTTCCGTCAGAAGGCGACGATCAATTACCCCTTCGAGAAGAATCCGGTCAGCCCGCGGTTCCGCGGCGAACATGCGTTGCGCCGCTATCCGAACGGTGAGGAGCGCTGCATCGCCTGCAAGCTCTGCGAAGCGATCTGTCCAGCTCAGGCGATCACCATCGAGGCGGGTCCCCGCCGCAACGACGGCACGCGCCGCACCGTGCGATATGACATCGACATGGTGAAGTGCATCTATTGCGGCTTCTGCCAGGAAGCGTGCCCGGTCGATGCCATCGTCGAAGGCCCGAACTTCGAGTTCGCCACGGAAACCCGCGAAGAACTTTATTTCGACAAGCAGCGGCTTCTCGATAATGGAGATCGCTGGGAGCGCGAAATCGCCCGCAACATTGCGATAGATGCGCCATACCGTTGATCGGAATTTGAAATGCCGCGCGGCGGGCACTTGCCTCCCGCGGTCAACATGCACCGGAGCTGTTGCTGGCTTGACGCTCGCGAAGCTCCATCGGGCAGGGAACTCCCGGCTGCCCGGGGGAAGATGAAAAAGGCACCAACATGGGTCTGCAGGCTCTATTTTTCTATCTTTTCGCCTTTGTCGCGGTAGCGTCGGCGTTCATGGTCATCTGGGCAAAGAACCCGGTTCACTCGGTTCTGTTCCTCATCGTGACCTTCTTCAATGCCGCTGGCCTGTTCCTGCTCTTGGGAGCTGAGTTCCTGGCGATGATCCTGCTCGTCGTCTATGTCGGCGCGGTCGCGGTTCTCTTCCTTTTCGTGGTGATGATGCTCGACATCGACTTCGCGGAGCTGCGCGCGGGCGTCCTCGAATATGCGCCGGTCGGCGCGCTGATCGGCCTGATCCTTGCGGCCGAACTGATCATCGTCGCCGGCGGCAGCGTGATCTCGCCCAACGTCGCAAAGAACGTCGGCATGCCGATCCCGGCCATTACCGAGCGCACCAATACCGCCGCGCTCGGCGATGTGCTCTATACGAACTACATCTTCTACTTCCAGATCGCCGGTCTGGTCCTTCTCGTCGCCATGATCGGCGCGATCGTGCTGACGCTCAAGCACCGCACCAACATCCGCCGGCAGAATATTTCCAGACAGGTTGCCCGCACGCCCGAGACCGCCGTCGAGGTGGTCACGGTCAAGCCGGGGCAGGGCGTCTGAGGCAGGGACAAGGAACAAAGAACATGGTCATCGGTCTTTCCCATTACCTGACGGTCAGCGCCATCCTCTTCACGATCGGCATCTTCGGCATCTTCCTCAACCGGAAGAACGTCATCATCATCCTGATGTCGGTCGAACTCATCCTGCTCTCGGTCAACATCAACATGGTCGCCTTCTCGTCGTTCCTCAACGACATCGTCGGCCAGGTCTTCGCACTATTCATTCTGACGGTTGCCGCGGCCGAAGCGGCGATCGGTCTTGCAATTCTCGTTGTCTTCTACCGTAACCGCGGCTCGATCGCGGTCGAAGACGTCAATATGATGAAGGGCTGAGTGGCTCATGTTCCTCTATAAGGCTATTGTCTTTCTTCCCTTGATCGGCGCGATCATCGCCGGCTTTTTCGGCCGTGCGATCGGTGCAAAGGCGTCGGAATACGTCACATCCGGTCTGCTGGTCATCGCCGCCATTCTTTCCTGGTACGTCTTCTTCACGGTCGGCTTGGGTCATCTCGAGGGTGGGCCGATCAAGGTCGAGGTGCTGCGCTGGATCCAGTCCGGTGGCATCGATTCTTCCTGGTCGCTGCGCATCGATACGCTCACCTCCGTCATGCTGATCGTCGTCAACACGGTCTCGTCGCTCGTACACATCTACTCGATCGGATACATGCATCATGATCCGCATCGCCCGCGCTTCTTCGCCTATCTCTCGTTCTTTACCTTCGCCATGCTGATGCTGGTGACCTCCGACAACCTGCTGCAGCTGTTCTTCGGCTGGGAGGGCGTTGGCCTTGCGTCCTATCTGCTGATCGGTTTCTGGTACAAGAAGCCGTCGGCGAACGCAGCCGCGATGAAGGCTTTCATCGTCAACCGCATTGGCGATTTCGGTTTCCTTCTCGGCATTGCCGCTGTGTTCTACCTTTTCGGTTCGATCGGCCTTGATACGATCTTCGGCAACGCCTCGAGCTTCGCCCCTGCGGAAAGCGGAGGTGAGGGCGGTCAGATCGTTCTCAATTTCCTCGGTATGCACCTCGACAAGTCGCATGCGCTGACAGCGGCCTGCCTCCTGCTCTTCATGGGCGCCATGGGTAAATCCGCGCAGGTCCCGCTGCATACCTGGCTGCCGGATGCCATGGAAGGCCCGACGCCGGTTTCAGCACTCATCCATGCCGCAACCATGGTGACTGCAGGTGTCTTCCTTGTCGCCCGCATGTCGCCGCTCTTTGAACTTTCGCCGGACGCTCTGACCGTCATTACGGTCGTCGGCGCGATCACTGCCTTCTTCGCGGCAACCGTCGGCCTCGTGCAGAACGACATCAAGCGCGTCATCGCCTACTCGACCTGCTCGCAGCTCGGCTATATGTTCGTGGCGCTCGGCGTCGGGGCATATGGCGCGGCGATCTTCCACCTCTTTACGCACGCCTTCTTCAAGGCGCTGCTGTTCCTCGGCGCCGGCTCCGTGATCCATGCCGTCGATGGCGAGCAGGACATGCGCCACATGGGCGGCCTTCGCGGGCACATTCCGATGACGTTCGCGATGATGACGATCGGCACGCTGGCGCTGACCGGCGTCGGCATTCCCTTCACGCCGATCGGTTTCGCCGGCTTCTTCTCCAAGGACGTGATCATCGAGGCTGCGTTTGCCTCGCACTCTCCGGCAGCAGGCTTCGCCTTTACGCTGCTGGTGATCGCGGCTCTGTTCACGAGCTTCTATTCCTGGCGCCTTATCTTCCTCACCTTCTTCGGCCGGCCGCGCGCCTCCCATGAGGTGATGCACCACGTTCACGAATCTCCGCAGGTCATGCTCGTGCCGCTCTACATTCTGGCGATCGGTGCAGTCTTCGCCGGCGTCCTGTTCGAAGGCCGCTTCTACGGCGAGGAGTATGCCGAGTTCTGGAAGGGCGCGCTCTTCACCAGCGCCGAGAACGAACTACTGGAAGAATTCCACCACGTTCCGGTTTGGGTAGGCCTCAGCCCCTTCATCGCGATGCTCATCGGCTTCGTCACGGCCTGGTATATGTACATCAAGTCGCCGTCGACGCCGCGCACGCTCGCGCACCAGCACCGGGTGCTCTACCGGTTCCTGCTCAACAAGTGGTACTTCGACGAGCTTTACGATTTTCTCTTCGTCCGTACCGCAAAGGGCCTCGGCCGCTTCCTTTGGCAGAAGGGTGACATCGGCGTCATCGATACCTACGGACCGAACGGCGTTGCCGCCCGTGTCCTCGACGTCACCAATCGCGTGGTCCGTCTGCAGACCGGTTACCTTTATCACTATGCCTTCGCCATGCTGATCGGCATTGCGGCGCTCGTTACCTGGATGATGCTCGGGAGTTCTATCTGATGACCGATTGGCCTATCATTTCAACGGTCATCTTCTTGCCGATGGTCGGTGTGTTACTGCTGTTGTTCATGCGCGACGACGGCCCACACGGTCGCCAGAACGTCATGATCATTTCGCTCGTGACGACCATTGTCACCTTCCTTCTCTCTCTGGTCGTCTGGTTCGGCTTCGATGGTAACAGCCCCAGCTACCAGATGGTGGAGCAATACGCCTGGATGGCGAACGGGATCTCCTACCACGTCGGCGTCGACGGAATTTCAGTTCTGTTCGTCGTCCTCGCGACTTTCCTGATGCCTTTCGGCGTGTTGACGAGCTGGAATGCGATTACGCTGCGCCCCCGGGATTACATGATCGCCTTCCTGGTCTTGGAAACGCTGATCATCGGCGTTTTCGCCTCCATGGACATTGTCCTCTTCTACGTGTTCTTCGAAGCCAGCCTTATCCCGATGTTCCTGATCATCGGTGTGTGGGGCGGACCTCGGCGCATCTACGCGACGTTCAAGTTCTTCCTCTACACGCTGCTTGGCTCCATCTTCATGCTGATCGCCATCATTGCGTGCTATATCGAGGTTGGCTCGACGTCGATCCCGGCACTCCTCGGCCATCATTTCTCCCCGGAAATGCAGACGTGGCTCTGGCTTGCGTTCTTCGCGTCCTTTGCCGTCAAGGTACCGATGTGGCCCTTCCACACCTGGTTGCCGGACGCGCACGTCGAGGCTCCTACGGCTGGCTCCGTCGACCTTGCAGCGTTGCTCCTGAAGTTCGGCGGCTATGGCTTCCTGCGGTTCTCCCTGCCGATGTTCCCGCATGCGTCGGAGTACTTCGCGCCGCTCATCTTCGGTCTGTCGATAACCGCCATCATCTACGCATCGCTGGTGTCGCTGATGCAGACCGACATCAAAAAGATGATCGCTTATTCGTCGGTGGCGCATATGGGCTACGTGACGATGGGTATCTTCGCCGTGAACCAGGAAGGCATTCATGGTGCGATCTTCCAGATGCTGTCGCACGGCATCATCTCGGGCGCGCTCTTCCTCTGCGTCGGCGTCATCTATGAACGCACCCATACCCGCGACATCTCGCACTATGGCGGCGTGGTCAGCACGATGCCGCGGTATGCCACCGCTCTGATGGTATTCACCATGGCCAATGTCGGCTTGCCGGGAACATCCGGTTTCGTCGGCGAGTTTCTGACGGTGATCGGCATATTCCGCGTCAACACCTGGGTCGCAATTTTCGCGGCCTCAGGTGTGATCCTGTCGGCTGCCTATATGCTCTGGCTTTATCGTCGCATCATCTTTGGTGCGCTCGAAAGGCAATCGATCAAGGAGCTGCTGGATATCTCCTTCCGCGAGAAGTTCATCGTTTATCCCTTGATGGCGGTGATCATCTTCTTCGGTATCTATCCTGCTCCGGTCTTTGATGCGTCGGCTGCTTCAGTGGATCTGCTAATCAACAATTACCGCGCGGCAGTCGACGCCCTGCCGAGCACCGCACTGCTTGTGAAATGATGACGGGACTTTGGAAATGACTGCTGAAACACTCTTTGCCAGCCTGCATCTTTCCGCGCCGGAACTCATCCTGGCGGTCGGCGCCCTTGTCCTGCTCATGATCGGCGTATTCGCGGGCGAGCGGTCCGGGCGCGTGGTGAGCGTGCTCGCGATGATCCTGTTTGCCGCGTCGGCGCTCTGGCTGATCTTCGTGCCGGCCGAAGGCGTTGCTTATGGCGGTGTCTACCGGGCGGACGGCTTCTCCCGCTTCATGAAGGTGACGGCGCTTATCGGCTCCTTCGCGGCGCTTTTCATGTCGATTGGCCACGCAAGGGAAAATCAGCTCGACAAGTTCGAGTTTCCGGTCCTGGTCGTGCTCGCCACGCTAGGCGTCCTGCTGATGATCTCGGCAAACGACCTGATCGCCCTTTATCTCGGCCTCGAGTTGCAGTCGCTGTCAATCTACGTCATCGCGGCAATCAACCGCGAGAACCTGAAGTCCTCGGAAGCTGGCCTCAAGTACTTCGTTCTTGGTGCGCTTTCTTCAGGCTTGCTGCTCTACGGAATGTCGCTGGTTTATGGCTTCACAGGCCACACGCAGTTCGTCGCCATCGCTCAGGCGCTTTCCGTCGAAGGCGCGCGGTCGCTCGGCCTGATCTTCGGGCTGGTCTTCATCCTCGCAGGCATCGCCTTCAAGCTTTCGGCCGTTCCTTTCCACATGTGGACCCCGGACGTCTACGAAGGCGCCCCGACGCCGGTCACTGCCTTCCTTGCAAGCGCGCCGAAGGTTGCTGCGATGGCGATGATGACGCGCATCGTCATCACTGCCTTCCAGCCGATCATCGCCGACTGGCAGCAGGTGGTGGTGTTCGTCTCGATCGCGTCGATGGTGCTCGGGTCCTTTGCCGCGATCGGCCAGAGGAACATCAAGCGCCTGATGGCCTATTCCTCGATCGGTCACATGGGCTTTGCACTGGTCGGGCTCGCCGCCGGCAACCCCGACGGCGTAGCCGGCGTGATGCTTTACATGCTCATCTATCTCGTCATGTCCCTCGGCAGCTTCGCGATTATCATGTCGATGCGCCGCAAGGACGGCACAGTCGTTGAAGCCGTTGATGAACTCGCCGGCCTTTCGAGCACGAACCCCTTCATGGCGACGATCCTGACGATCCTGATGTTCTCGCTCGCGGGCATTCCGCCGCTTGCAGGCTTCTTCGCGAAGTACTTCGTCTTCGTGGCCGCCGTCGAGGCCAAGCTTTACGCGCTCGCCCTCATCGGCCTTCTGTCATCGGTCGTCGGCGCCTACTACTATCTGCGTATCATCAAGCTGATGTGGTTCGATGAAGCGACGGATGAGTTCGGCCGCGTGCCCGGCGCGCTTCGCTTGGTCTTCGGCCTTTCTGGAGCATTCGTTCTGGCGTATATCTTTTTTGCCGGGCCGATCGGTGTTGCGACCGAGCTTGCGGCGGCGACTCTCTTTTGATGGCGTCTCCCACACGGCGCCGGATATCGCTCGGCGATTTCCGGCACGAGGCGCTGTCTGAAACGTCATCCACGAATAGCGAATGCCTTGCCCGAGCCCGGGCTGGCGACCCCGGGTTCCTCTGGGTGACCGCCGAAAGGCAGACGAGCGGACGCGGTCGCCGTGGCCGCGCCTGGGCGTCGGAACGGGGAAATCTCTACGCTTCTCTTCTTTTGATCGAGCCGGCGCCGGTGGAGCGCCTGGCGTCGCTTCCGCTGGCGATCGCGGTTGCCGTGCATCAGGCGATCCGGATGGTTCTGCCGCCGGGCAGCGCACCGCTTGAGGTGAAGTGGCCGAACGACATTCTGATCTGCCGCAAGAAGACCTGTGGAATTCTCGTGGAAGGCGAACGGCTGGACGATGGCCGTCAGGCTTTGGTCATCGGGATCGGCGTCAATGTCTCGGTCATGCCGGACAGTCCGCTCTATCCGGTCACCTGTCTGCGTGAGCATGGAAGTGCTGCCTCTCCGGAAGAGCTCTTTGCCCATCTCTTCCGCTCGATGGCAGAGGTGCTCGACATCTGGAGCGAGGGGCGCGGCATTCGCGAGATTGCCGCCCGCTGGCGCGATGTCGCTTGCGGCATCGGGGAGAAGATCACGGTCAATCTGCCGGACCGTTCGATTTCCGGGCAATTCGTCGGAATTGATGATAATGGCTTGTTGATGCTTAAAACCGGCGCGGGCAAGATGATGCAGATTGCCGCCGGAGATGTGTTTTTTGGATAGCTGAGCTTATGGCAAAACAGGACGAACTGGTATTTCTGCCTCTGGGCGGCGTCGGCGAAATTGGAATGAATCTCGCGCTGTACGGTTATGGCCGGGCGGATAACCGCCAGTGGATCATGGTTGACTGCGGCGTCACCTTTCCCGGCCCGGACCTGCCGGGCGTCGATCTGGTGCTGCCGGATATCGGTTATCTCGCCAAGGAGCGTAAGAACCTCAAGGCGATCATCATCACACATGCGCATGAGGATCACTATGGCGCGCTGGCCGACCTTTGGCCGGGCCTGAATGTTCCCGTCTACGGTTCGCCGTTCACAGCAGGGCTGCTGGAAGCCAAGCGCAATTTCGAGAAGGACGCAATCGGCGAGGTGCCGGTCACAATCTTCAAGGCCGGCGATACCATCAATGTCGGTCCGTTCAGCATCGAGGGCGTCGCTGTCAACCACTCGATCCCCGAGCCGATGTCGCTGATGATCCGCACGCCTCTGGGGAACGTCATTCATACCGGCGACTGGAAGATCGACCACGAGCCTTCGCTTGGGCCGCTCACCAACGAGACCCGCTTCCGCCAACTCGGCGATGAAGGCGTGTTGGCTCTGATGTGCGATTCCACCAATGCGCTGCGTGACGGTGTGTCGCCGTCCGAGAAAGACGTTTCGGAAAGCCTTGCCAAGATCATCGAGGATGCCGAAGGCCGGGTGGCGGTTACCACCTTCTCCTCCAACGTCGGCCGCATCCGCACCATTGCCGAGGCCGCTGAGGCTGCTGGCCGTGAAGTCCTGCTGCTTGGAAGTTCGCTGAAGCGCGTCGTCGACGTCTCGCGCGATATCGGGCTGATGGAAGGTATCAAGCCGTTCATCGCGGAAGACGAGTATGGCTATATTCCGCGTGACAAGGTCGTGGTTATCCTGACCGGCAGCCAGGGCGAGCCGCGTGCCGCACTCGCCAAGCTTTCGCGTGACGAGATGCGCAACGTCGCATTCTCCGCCGGCGATATCGTTGTCTTCTCGTCGCGCGCCATACCGGGAAACGAGAAGGCGATTCAGGACATCAAGAATGGTCTCATCGAGCAGGGCGTGCACGTCATCACCGACAGCGAGGCCTTGGTTCACGTCTCCGGTCATCCTCGCCGCAATGAGCTGCAGAAGATGTACGAGCTGACGCGGCCGAAGATCGTCGTGCCGGTGCACGGCGAGGCAACGCACCTGACCGCGCACAAGGAGCTGGCGGAGCAATCCGGTATCGGCATGGTGCCGCGCGTGCGTAACGGTGACGTGCTGCGCCTGGCGCCTGGTCCGGCCGAAGTCATCGACGAGGCGCCGCACGGGCGGATTTACAAGGACGGCTTGCTTATCGGCGATTTCGACGAAATGGGCATTGGCGAGCGCAAGAAGCTTTCCTATGTCGGCCATGTCGCCGTCAACGTCGTGATCGACAGCCGCTTTGACATCATCGGCGACCCTGACCTGGTTGCGGTCGGGCTTCCGGTCTTTGACGACGAGGGCGACGACATGGAAGACGCACTCTTTGACGCCGTCGTCGGCGCAATAGAAAGCATTCCGCGCGCCCGCCGCAAGGACCTTAATATGCTGCAGGAGGCAGTGCGCCGGGCGGTCCGCGCCGCGGCGAACCAGATCTGGGGCAAGAAGCCGGTCGTGACGGCGTTCATTACCAAGGTATGATCCGATGCTGGGCCGCGTGAACCACATCGCCATCGTCGTTCCCGATCTTGCTGCAGCAACGGCAAGCTATCGCGATACGCTCGGTGCGAAGGTTTCCGCGCCGCAGCCGCTGCCTGAGCATGGCGTTACCGTCGTCTTCGTGGAGTTGCCGAACACGAAAGTAGAGCTGCTGGAGCCGCTCGGTGAAAATTCGCCCGTCGCCGCCTTCCTGGAAAAGAGTCCATCCGGCGGCATGCACCACATCTGCTACGAGGTCGCGGATATTCTTGCGGCGCGCGACCACCTTGTGAATGCCGGGGCGAGGGTGCTGGGCAGCGGCGAACCGAAGACCGGTGCCCATGGCAAGCCGGTCCTCTTCCTGCACCCGAAGGATTTCTTTGGTA
The DNA here is from genome assembly GCF_056755095.1 of Rhizobium sp. SVR5-9E. Lineage (NCBI taxonomy): Bacteria > Pseudomonadati > Pseudomonadota > Alphaproteobacteria > Hyphomicrobiales > Rhizobiaceae > Rhizobium > Rhizobium sp. SVR5-9E. The sequence goes on from NZ_JBNDHS010000029.1 coordinate 16,075, forward strand.
CCCTGATCGAGCTGGAACAGGTCTAGCTGGTCCGTCGGAACAGAAGAACCGGAAGACCGTTTGAGCTCTCCGTTATTCCGCTCTATAAGCGTATCTGTTGCGATGTTCGCAGCCGCACCTCGGGACATAAGAATGCTGCAGATTTTTCTACAGGGCTTTGCGGTCTATTTCATCGTGTGGTGGATCACGCTCTTTGCGGTGTTGCCCATCGGCCTGCGCACCCAAGCGGAGGATAACGAGGTCGTTCTCGGCACCGTTCCGAGCGCGCCGACGCGGTTTCGGGCGCTCTTCACCTTCTCGCTGACGACGATCATCTCGGCGGTCGTCTATGTCGCCTGGTATGTTTCGTCGACTTATTTCGGCTGGGGGTTCGATGCCCTCCCGCAGATCGGCCCCCATTTCCAATAATTGGAGCTTTTGCTCGATCTTTGAGCATATGCCGTTGTTCTAATTAAAAATCCCTGTCATACGCGCGTCACAAAAGTGCGGCAGAGAACTCACGCAACGGCATGTGGCCTTACCGTTACGTCAGAAACGGCTTTCTGCAGGTGATGGCTGATAAAAAACCAAAAAAAAACAAGGCTGAAAGCCTTGTTTCAAGTATCGCGTGATCTGTACCGTTGCCGGGGCTGCGATGAACGCGCCTAAGATCTGATCCTCCCAAGACTTGACCGCGAAATTCGACAGGGATTGAACTCCCTGCCTGTTTTGTAAGCTAAAGCTAGCTCAAAGAATGGGCTTTGTCACCAGCTTTTTTTGCATTTTTGCTACAGTTGAGAAGAAAATTCCTGTTGATGACATTTTGACGCAAGCCGTTCAAAAAGCCCGCTTTTTCCAACAGGGGCATCTTTTGACGGTAAACTTGCGGCTACGGAAGGGCGCCTGCGCCCAACGCGGGTTTCTTTCCGGCCGCGAAGCGGTTATGAACGCTCCCAATACCAATGATCGCCGTCGATTCCGTATGAGATGCGGAATCCCAACTGCTCTGGAATCCGTCATGCGTCTGTCCCGCTATTTTATGCCCATCCTTAAGGAAAACCCCAAGGAGGCGGAAATCGTCTCTCACCGGCTGATGCTGCGAACCGGAATGATCCGCCAGCAGTCTCAGGGCATCTATTCCTGGCTGCCGCTCGGCAAGCGGGTTCTCGACAAGGTCAACAACATCATCCGCGAGGAGCAGAACCGTGCGGGCGCCACCGAGCTTCTGATGCCGACGCTCCAGTCCGCCGAACTCTGGCAGGAGAGCGGGCGCTACGACGCCTATGGCAAGGAGATGCTACGCATCAAGGACCGGCAGGACCGGCCGATGCTTTACGGACCGACGAACGAGGAAATGGTGACGGATATCTTCCGTTCCTACGTCAAGTCCTACAAGAACCTGCCGCTCAATCTCTATCACATTCAGCTGAAGTTCCGCGACGAGATCCGCCCGCGCTTCGGCACCATGCGCTCGCGCGAATTCCTGATGAAGGATGCCTATTCCTTCGATCTGACGCGCGAAGGTGCCGAGCATTCCTACAACAAGATGTTCACGGCCTACCTGCGTACCTTCGACCGCCTGGGCCTGCGCGCCATTCCGATGCGCGCCGACACCGGCCCGATCGGCGGCAACTTGAGCCACGAGTTCATCATCCTAGCGGATACGGGCGAATCCGAAGTCTTCTGCCACAAGGATTTCGTCAATTTCGATATTCCGGCTGCAGATACGGACTTCGACAGCGTCGAGGGCCTGAAGGCCGTCTTCGACAAGTGGACCTCGCTCTACGCTGCAACGTCCGAAATGCATGACGAGGCCGCTTTCAACGCGGTGCCGGAGGGCGATCGTCTCTCCGCTCGCGGCATCGAGGTCGGGCATATTTTCTATTTTGGTACGAAATACTCCGAGCCGATGGGCGCCAGGGTGCAGGGTCCGGACGGCAAAGAACACGCCGTTCACATGGGTTCTTACGGGATCGGCCCGACGCGCCTTGTTCCCGCCATCATCGAAGCATCGCATGATGAGAACGGAATCATCTGGCCGGCTTCCGTCGCTCCCTTCGATGCGATCGTGATCAACATGAAGGCGGGCGACGGTGCCTGCGACGCAGCCTGCGAGAAGATCTACGTGGCGCTGTCGAATGCAGGCAAGGACGTTCTCTACGACGATACCGACGATCGCGCCGGAACGAAGTTCGCCACGGCCGATTTGATCGGTGTGCCCGTCCAGATCATCGCCGGTCCGCGCGCGGTCGCGAACGGCGAAGTGGAAATAAAGGACCGCAAGACCGGTGCCCGTGAAACGATGACCATCGACGCGGCGATCAACAAGCTCTTGGCGTAAGGCTGAACGGAGGCGAAATGGCAGAAGCGGCGGTGGACCAGCGGGGTTCGAAATCTGGCTTTGGTCCGGCAAGCAGCCCATTTTCTGCCTTCGAACGCCTTGTGGCGTGGCGCTACCTGCGCGCCCGCCGCAAGGAGGCCTTCATCTCTGTCATTGCCGGCTTTTCCTTCGTAGGCATCATGCTCGGCGTGGCGACGCTGATCATCGTCATGGCGGTGATGAACGGGTTCCGCACCGAGCTGATCTCGCGCATTCTCGGCATCAACGGCCATATGATCGTCCAGCCGGTAGACGGTCCCTTTAACGACTATGCGGCATTGACTGACAAGTTTGCAGCAGTGCCGGGCATCAAGATGGCGCTGCCGCTGGTCGAGGGGCAGACGCTGGCCTCGGGGCAGGCGGGTGCCGGAACCGGCGCGCTGGTGCGCGGCATTCGTGCGGAAGACCTTACCAAGCTCAAGACGGTTTCCGATAACATCAAGTCCGGGGACATGGTGGGCTTCGCCTCCGGGCAGGGCGTTCTCGTCGGTTCCGGCATGGCAACGCAGCTCGGCCTGCAGCCGGGCGATACGATCACGCTGATCTCGCCGGAAGGCGATGTGACGCCGATGGGCATCAATCCGCGCGTCAAGTCATATACCGTTTCCGGCATCTTCGAGATCGGCATGTCGGAATATGACGCGGCGATCATCTACATGCCGCTCGAAGAGGCGCAGCTCTATTTCAATGCCGAGGGGCTCGTTCAGTCGATCGAACTGTTCGCAAACAACCCTGATGATATCGACAATCTCCGTCCGAAGGTGGAGGCGGCGGCTGGCCGCCAGATCGCGATCACGGACTGGCGGCAGCGCAACCAGACCTTCTTTTCCGCCCTTGAGGTCGAGCGCAACGTCATGTTCATGATCCTGACGCTGATCGTCATCGTTGCGGCGCTGAACATCATCTCCGGCCTGATCATGCTGGTGAAGGACAAGGGCAGCGATATCGCCATCCTTCGCACCATGGGTGCGACTTCCGGCTCGATCATGCGCATCTTCTTCATGACCGGTGCTGCGATTGGTATCGTCGGCACCGTTGCCGGCGTGCTGCTCGGCGTGATCGTCTGCATCAATATCGAATCGATCCGCGAATTCTTCTCCTGGGTCTCGGGCACGGTGCTTTTCGATCCGCAGCTTTATTTCCTCAGCCAGCTGCCGGCGGAGATGAATCTCGGTGAAACGCTTTCCGTCGTCATCATGGCGCTGACGCTCTCCTTCCTTGCGACCATTTTCCCGGCCTGGCGAGCATCTCGGCTCGATCCGGTGCAGGCGCTCCGCTACGAATAAGGAATGCTGATTTCAATGAATCGGAACGTCGTTCTCAAGCTTTCCGGCGTCGAGCGTCACTATGGCCAGGGCGAAACGCTGCTTAGCATTCTCAAGGGCGCCGATTTTGCCCTTCATAGCGGCGAGATCGTTGCGCTGGTTGCCCCATCGGGGACGGGCAAATCGACGCTGCTGCACGTGGCCGGGCTGCTGGAACATCCCGATGCCGGCGAAGTCATGATCAATGGCCATGCCTGCGAAGGACTGTCGGATGAAAAGCGCACCGCGATCCGCCGTAGCGAGATCGGCTTCGTCTATCAGTTCCACCACCTCCTGCCGGAATTCTCGGCGCTCGAAAACATCATGATGCCGCAGATGATCGCCGGCCTTCCGCGCAAGGAGGCTGCCGAACGTGCAACGCAGCTGCTCGACTATATGCGCATCGGCCATCGCGGCACCCACCGGCCAGCCGAGCTATCGGGCGGCGAGCAGCAGCGCGTCGCGATTGCGCGTGCCGTCGCCAATGCGCCGGCGCTGCTTTTGGCCGACGAGCCGACCGGGAACCTCGATCCCGAAACCGCGAGCTACGTCTTTGACGCCCTCGAGGCGCTCGTCCGGCAGTCCGGACTCGCGGCACTGATCGCCACGCACAATCACGAACTCGCCCGCCGCATGGACCGCCGCGTGACCATCAGCGAGGGCAAGCTCGTCGAGTTCTGAGAGACGCGCAGCAGGTCTACTTTCCGCAGATAGCCTGACCGGTCTCGTCGGTCCAGTCCTGTATGGCGATTGTCTTCGGCGCGGCCTTAACGCTCTTGCCGTCCTTCTGCAGGCTTCCGGTCAGGGCGTTGTAATCGCAGGAACCGCCGGCATTGGGATCGAGCGTGTCATAATGCGTATAGGTGTAGCCGGCGACGATGAATTGCTTGTCTCGATAGGCAAGCGTCAATGTCTGATCCCAACGATCGCGGCCCATCGCGCTGTTCTGTGAGTGGATCGCAATCGACGACTTGCCGGCTGCCTTGACCGACGGCTCCTGCCCGAACACGCCGTCAGCGTCGGCACTGCCCCAGATCTTGCCAGGCGCGCTCACGGCAAGCCGCAGGAGCTGATGATCCTGGTCTCGAAGATAGATGTAGATGCCTATCTCGCCGCCGTCTTCCGAAGCCGCCGCCAGAACTGCGAGGTCCTGCAGGCCATCCTGATCCCAGTCACCCGTGGCGGCGTCGACGATGCGTGCGGGATCGATCGTTTCAGCCGAGGCAGCAGTGGCAAGGAACGCCCAGCAAAGAATGGTAACTACAATCTTCATGATTTGTTCTCCAGCCTTCCGTCGTTAACCAAACGGAAGAGATTCCTGTTGACACCAGAACAATAGCGGAACAAAGTAAAAACATAACAAGTAAAGGAGAGCCAAATGACTGACCTGATCCGTGATATCGCAGCATTCACCTCCATCGCAATGTTCGTAGCCAGCTTCTCGCTGATTCTGATGTCAATGTAATTTTTTGAGGGGACTGTATAACTTCATACAGCCCGAATAGGGGACTACTTCTGGACATCGCTGCCGGCAACCTCGACAATGCAGCCGATTCATTCGGGCGATTGAAAGGGCATGACATGGCAGATGCAGAGAGCGGTATCATCGGCGGTACGCCGGGTTTCGTCCATCTGCGTGTTCATTCCGCCTACTCGCTCCTCGAAGGCGCGTTGCCGCTGAAGAAAATCCTCTACAAGGCGTCCGGCGACAGCCAGCCGGCGATCGCCATCACAGATACCAACAACCTGTTCGTCGCTCTCGAGTTTTCGCAGAAAGCGATGGAGGAGGGGCTGCAGCCGATCATCGGCTGCCAGCTGTCGATCGACATGGAAGACGGACTGGAGACCGAGAAGCGCGGCGGTCAGCAGGCGTTGCTCAAGCTGCCGTCGATCGTCGTGCTTGCCGCAACCGCCGCAGGCTATGAGCGGCTGGTCGATCTCGTCAGCCGCGCTTACCTCGGCGGCGAGGACAACCAGGCGATCCATATCCGCGCGTCCTGGCTGGAGGAGGCTGGCACCGAGGGATTGGTCGCGCTGACAGGCGCGCTCGGCGGTCCCATCGACATGGCGCTGAAGCACGGCCATGCTGCACAGGCCGAGAGCCGGCTGCTCACCCTGAAGCGCCTCTTCGCAGACAGACTCTATGTCGAGCTGCAGCGCCACGGAACCTACGACAAGCGCCATGAGCAAAGGGTCGTGGGGCTTGCCTACGATCACGACCTGCCGCTGGTGGCAACCAACGAGGCATTCTTTCCGACGCGCGACGACTATGATGCCCATGACGCCTTGATGGCCGTTGCGCACAACGCCATCGTTTCCGACGACAGCCGCTTCCGCCTGACGCCCGATCATTATCTGAAGAGCCGCGCCGAAATGGCAAAGCTCTTTGCCGATCTGCCGGAAGCGCTGGAAAACACGGTCGAGATCGCCCGCCGCTGCTCCTTCATTCTGAAGACCCGCAAGCCGATCCTGCCGCGCTTCACCGGCGCGACGGCGGATGCCGAGGAGGCGGAACGCGCTGAGGCGCTCGAACTCCGCCGCCAGGCGGAAGAGGGGCTCGACATGCGCCTTGCGACGCTCGGCATGTCGGCGGGCTACGAGGAAAAGGATTACCGGGAGCGGCTCGAATTCGAACTGAGCGTCATCGAGCGCATGAAGTTTCCGGGTTACTTCCTGATCGTTGCCGATTTCATCAAATGGGCCAAGCAGCATGATATTCCGGTCGGCCCCGGCCGCGGTTCGGGCGCCGGCTCGCTCGTCGCCTATGCGCTGACGATCACCGATGTTGATCCGCTGCGCTTCTCGCTGCTCTTCGAACGCTTCCTCAATCCGGAACGCGTCTCGATGCCCGACTTCGACATCGACTTCTGCCAGGACCGCCGCGAAGAGGTGATCCGCTACGTTCAGAAGAAATACGGCCGCGAGCAGGTGGCGCAGATCATCACCTTCGGTTCGCTGCAGGCACGTGCCGCTCTCCGCGACGTCGGCCGCGTGCTGGAAATGCCCTATGGCCAGGTCGACAAGATCTGCAAGCTGGTGCCGAACAACCCGGCCAATCCGACGCCGCTCTCCAAGGCGATCGAGGAGGAGCCGAAGCTTCAGGAGGAGGCGGCGAAGGAGCCGGTGGTAGCGCGTCTGCTTGACATTGCGCAGAAGATCGAAGGCCTTTACCGCCACGCTTCGACGCATGCCGCGGGCATCGTCATCGGCGACCGTCCGCTGTCAAAGCTGGTTCCGATGTATCGCGATCCGCGCTCCGACATGCCGGTCACCCAGTTCAACATGAAGTGGGTGGAGCAGGCCGGTCTCGTCAAGTTCGACTTCCTCGGGCTGAAGACGCTGACGGTGCTGAAGGTTGCGGTCGATTTCGTCGCCAAGCGCGGCGTCAAGGTGGACCTTGCCTCGATCCCGCTCGACGACAAGAAGACCTACGAGATGCTGTCGCGCGGCGAAACGGTCGGCGTGTTCCAGGTTGAAAGTGCCGGCATGCGCAAGGCGCTGATCGGCATGAAGCCGGACTGCATCGAGGACATCATTGCGCTCGTGGCGCTCTACCGCCCAGGCCCGATGGAGAACATCCCGACCTACAATGCCCGCAAGCATGGCGAGGAAGAGGTCGAGTCGATCCATCCGACGATCGACTATCTGCTGAAGGAAACGCAGGGCGTCATCGTCTACCAGGAGCAGGTGATGCAGATCGCCCAGGTCCTGTCCGGTTATTCGCTCGGCGAAGCCGATCTTCTGCGCCGCGCCATGGGTAAGAAGATCAAGGCCGAGATGGACCAGCAGCGCGAGCGCTTCGTCGACGGTGCCGTCAAGAACGGCGTGTCGAAGCCGCAGGCCGACAACATCTTCGAGCTGCTGGCGAAGTTCGCAAACTACGGCTTCAACAAGTCGCACGCCGCGGCCTACGCCATCGTTTCCTACCAGACCGCCTACATGAAGGCGCATTACCCGGTGGAGTTCCTCGCCGCGTCGATGACGCTCGACATGTCGAACACGGACAAGGTCAACGATTTCCGTCAGGATGCCAAACGCCTCGGCATCGAGGTGATCGCGCCCTCCGTCCAGACCTCGTTCCGTCATTTCGAAACCGGCGACAACCGCATCTACTTTGCGCTCGCGGCCATCAAGGGTGTCGGCGAAAATGCCGTCGATCACGTTGTCCAGGTGCGCGGCGATACGCCGTTTGCGAGCATCGAGGATTTCTGCCTGCGCATCGACCCGCGCCAGGTCAACCGGCGCGTGCTGGAAAGCCTGATCTATGCCGGCGCCTTCGACTGCTTCGGCCAGGACCGTGCGCAGCTCGCAGCCGGCCTCGATCGCATCATGGGCTACGCGCAGCGCGCGCAGGAAAACAAGTTAAGCGGCCAGTCAGATATCTTCGGCGGTGCGCTGTCATCCGGGCCGGAGAAGATTGCGCTTCCGCCCTTTGCGCCCTGGCTCGCGTCCGAGCGGCTGCTCAAGGAGTTCCAGGTGCTGGGCTTTTATCTGACGGCTCACCCGCTCGACAGCTACAACAGCATCCTGCAGAAGATGCGTGTCCAGACCTTTGCGGAGTTCTCGACCGCGGTGAAGCAAGGGGCAACCAATGCCCGCCTTGCCGGGACCGTCATTTCGAAGCAGGAGCGCAAGACGCGCACCGGCAACAAGATGGGCATCATCGTCTTCTCGGATTCGTCGGGGCAGTTCGAAGCCGTTCTGTTCTCCGAAATGCTGAATCAGTACCGCGATGTGCTGGAGCCTGGAAAATCCTTCGTGCTCACGGCCACCGGCGAAGAGCGGCCGGAGGGCGTCGGGCTGCGCTTGCAGACGATCCAGTCACTCGAGGAAAAGTCGCTGCAGATGCAAAAGGCGCTGCGCGTCTATGTCCGCGATTCGGGCCCGCTGCGCGCCGTTGCGGCGCATCTCAACGCCAAGGGCGACGGCCTCGTTTCCTTCATCGTCATCAAGGAAGAGGGCAAGCGCGAGGTCGAAGTCGAGCTGCCGCAGAAATACCGCATCACGCCGGAGATTGCCGCCGCACTGCGCGCCGCACCCGGTATCATCGATGTCGAACTTGTCTAGGTCCTCAAGATTTCCTGCGCCGGCCTACAATTTTAAGCGAAGGTCGTTTCGAGCGCCTTCGCCGCATCCTTCGCATGGTTTCTACGCTCAATGAAGTTGCGTGCCCGGGGAATTGGGTCATGCAGATATTGATCAGGCCCGCGCATCTTCCGTTGGTTTAGCTCGGCCGTATTGAGCGGATCGAAGTCGACTCGCTCTATCGCACAGCCCCATCCGGGACTATGAGACGCCCAGCCCTTCCGATGGTGTTCCAGCAGCCGTTCGCGCGCCGAGTAGCCGTGATAATCGAAGGCGATGATGCCGTTCGTCACATACATATGTCCTCCCCAAAAGCCCTCGTTCGGTATGATGCGCTCAGCATAAAAGCCTTCGAGCGGCGGGCGCTGAAGGAAGACACCTGCGAGGATGTGGCACGCGCCATAGCCGAAGAAGATACGGTCAGGCAGCGCCCACCGCTTTTCGGGGTTTTTCTTGATGCCGTGCTTCAGGACATACATGCGTCAGCATTTCCATTTTTCGATCAAGCGCACCGCTTCATTGATTGATCGAATATCCTGATTCGGCAGAATTCCGGAACTTATGCGCGAGGTTCAAGACCTGCGACAACGCAGTGGGCTAGCGCGTGATCGTGATGAAATCGGTGCCGGCGCCTGTCTCGGGGCCGATGCCGCTGTCGGTGATCGTCAGAGTCGAACCGGCTGCCAGCATCCCGTCGATCCTCCGACGCGTTTCGTCCGGGAGAGAGATGCGCGACAGCGCGTTGGCGATCGGCGTGCCCGTCACGATCGCGCTTTCCTGGTTTGCAATTCCGAGCCGCTTCATCGTCTCGCGGGAGAGATCGTTCTTGAGCGTCACGCCCAGCCAGTCGGCCGTGCCGCTCTCGGCATCAATGGCATGCAGCGTGAAGAAATGCGTGCCCAGTGCGAGCCGCGGATTTTCGATGGTCAGCGGCGCCTCGAACACGGGTTTGAAATCCTGACGCACCATGATGACGCCGTTCGGCGGCTCGCCTTTGCCTGCCGCTGCGTAAACTTCCCTAAGGAGAGTATCGCTGACGAGGGCCTTGTCGCCCTTGAAAAGCGCCGGTCGCAAAGCCTTGAAAAGGTTGATGGCCTGAATGGTCGCCGTGCCGAGCAGGCCGTCCGGCGTACCTGCCGAAAAGCCCAGCTGGTTGAGATAGGTTTGAATATCGAGCACAGTCTCGCGTTGCGTGCGGCGAGTGATCAGAATGCGGATCGGATCGGTGTTCTCAGGTACCGCGATGGCCGCTACAGGCTGGGGGCCGACGGTGTTCATCGCCAGTTGGACGGACTTCCCGCTGGTATCGCCGATCGCCGGGCGCAGTTGCACATCCGAGAGCAGCAGTGGCGGCTCCGGCACTTCGGGATGGAAAAGATTGGGATGCACGATCGACTCCGGCGCCACTTCGGCATCGCTGATGATGACCGGCACGCTCAGGTCCGTCATCTTGTAGAGTTCCCTGGCAAAGGCGGCAGGCATGCGCACGCAACCGTGCGAGGCAGGATAGCGCGGCACTGAATTCGATTCGTGGAGCGCGATGCCGGACCAGGTCAGCCGCTGCATCCAGGGCATGGGAGCGTCCGAATAGAGGTTGGACTCGTGATACTTCTGCTTCTCGAGAACGGAGAAGATGCCGCTCGGCGTCGTGTGCCCAGCCTTGCCGGTCGAAATCTTCGACGTCGCCACCACTTCCGCGCCGTCATAGACCGTAAGCGACTGTTTGTCCTTGGAAACGAAGATTTGCAGGGTGCGAGCGTCGGCCGCAAGCGCTGCATGATGCACGAGTGCGGTCGCCGACAGCAAGCCGAGGCCGAAAACTAAACGCGAGAACATGTTATCCAACCAATACGCAATACTTGCCCGGGACAGTATGGCACGATGTTTAATGAAGCCTTGAGCATTCGTAGCTCAAAGCGGTCCTCACGCATTGGTGATTTTGAGGCCGCTCCGGCGGCGTGGTTGCCAGACTATCCGTCGCGCTTGCCGCCGCCGAACGTATAGCCGGTCTCCACGGTTTTCTGGCCGAATTTCTCGCGCAGTCTGTCCATGGCGGCTTCCGCTGCTGCGCGCCGCGTGGATTGCTGGTCGATGAGATCCGGCGGATCGGCCCGTGCCGGGTCGCAAAGGTCGGTGACGCCAATGCCGATCAGGCGGAATTTCGTGCCGTCCGTCTCTTTCTCCAGAAGCTCGATGCCGGTGCGGAAAATCCTGTCGGCGAGCTGCGTCGGGTCTTCCAGCTTCCGGTTGCGGGTACGGGATTTGAAGTCTGCCGTCTTCATCTTCAGCACGACGGTATTCCCGGCGATGCCACTCTTCTTCAACCTCCAGGAGACTGTTTCAGAGAGGTTGCGCAGGATCGGCACCAGCTCGTCGTAGCGGGAGATGTCGTCGAAAAAGGTCGTCTCTGAAGAGACGCTCTTGGCCGGATCGTTGAGGTGCACCTCGCGGTCGTCGATGCCGCGCGAAAGGCGCGCAAGCCTCTGGCCCATGCTGCCGTAGCGACGCATGAGGTCCGGTTCCTCCATTGTCTGAAGCTGGCCGATCGTGCGGATGCCGTCTGCTTCGAGGGTTGCCGCAAAGGCCTTGCCCACGCCCCAGATCGTGGTGACCGGCCGCGGCGCCAGAAACTCAACGGCCTCTTCACGACCAATGACGGAAAAGCCGCGCGGCTTCTGCAGGTCGGAGGCCACCTTGGCGAGGAACTTGCAATAGGAAAGCCCGACGGAAACCGTGATCCCGATCTCCTTTTCGACGCGGCGGGCGAATTTTGCGAGCGTGCGCGCCGGCGGATCGTGATGCAGGCGCTGGGTGCCGCCGAGCTCGAGGAAGGCCTCGTCGATCGAAAGCGGCTGCACCAGCGGCGTCAGTTCCTGCATCAGGGCGCGGACCTCATGGCCGACCTTGACGTATTTCTCCATATCGGGGCGGATGACGATCGCCTGCGGGCAGGCTTCCAGCGCCTTGAACATCGGCATGGCGGAGCGAACGCCGTGAATGCGGGCGACATAGCAGGCGGTGGAGACGACGCCGCGTTTGCCGCCGCCGATGATGACCGGCTTGTCTGCAAGGTCCGGATTGTCGCGCTTCTCGACGGCCGCATAGAAGGCGTCGCAGTCGATATGTGCAAGCGTCAGGTCATAGAGTTCCTTGTGCCGGACGAGGCGAGGGCTGCCGCAGACCGCGCAACGGCGCGCTTCGCTCTTCTGCTCGGCAAGGCAGTCGCGACAGAAGCCGGGTGTCTTGTCTGGCTTGAGCATCATCGTGGCGGGAACAAAGATTGAACATCGGCAGATTACGCTTTAAGCTTTTGAGTCTCAAGAGACGGGAGAGAATTGACCTTGGATATCGAGCTGCGTTTTGAGCCGCTGACGCCCGGGCGCTGGGCAGATTTCGAAACGCTTTTCGGCCCGCGCGGCGCCTTCTGCGACTGCTGGTGCGTGGCCCTCAGGCTGCCGCATGCCGTTCGCACGAAAATGGGGCCGGATGAGCGGAGGGCGCATATCAAAACCCGCATCGCCGCCGGTCCGCCGCCGGGTATTCTCGCCTACGCGGAAGATCAGCCAGTGGCCTGGGTGCAGGTGGGGCCGCGGCATGACGTTCCGCAGTTCAACTCGCCACGCACCGTTTCGCGCCCGCTGGAGGATAGCGATGCTCTGGATTCCTCGGTCTGGGCGGTCAGCTGCTTCTTTCTTGCAGCACCGTTGCGCGGCAAGGGGCTCAGTCACCATCTGCTGCGGGCCGCCATCGACCACGCGAAGCAAAACGGCGCGCGCTATCTGGACGGCTGTCCCATCGACCACACGAAGCAATCGAAATCGGTGACGCTCTGCATCGGTTCGACGGCGATCTTCGATGCCGCGGGCTTCGAGCCCGTGGCGCGGCGAAAGGACGGAAGGCCGCTCATGCGGCTGGATTTGCAGCAGTGAGGCTTCGCGCGGCGTTGGCCTCGTCGAAATGCCGGCCGATCAGGGACGCGGCTTCGTCCCAGGTGTTGATGCGTGGAATACCATCCATGGCCGCCGGCGCGAAACGATGGATTTCGGAAACCGGCATCATGTGAAGTAGAAGGCAGCTCTCGACATGTTCGCGCACCGAATGAAGGTTCATGGCCATGTCGTCGATGAAAACGACGGGCAGGGCGCGCGTGCCGTGCAGGGTCTTCACCACCAGGCCCTTCGGCTGACGGGTTGCGAGCAGTGGGTAAGCGAGGCCGAACCGATCGAGCAGCCGCCGCCGCCGGTCGGCATAGACCGGCGGCATCGCCGTGAGGAAAACGATGTCAGCGTCGGCGGAGAGCCGGCCGAGTGTCTCGACGACGAGCGAAAGCGGCAACTGCCACTTTTCCTGCCGCTCGAAGAAGGTCTCGATCAGTCGGCTGACATGGACATCCTCCAGCACAACGCCATCTCTAGAGACGATGTTGCCATGCAGGCGAAAGGAACGCGGCAAAAGCTCGTGCCCTTCGCTCAAAAGGAAGCGTTGAAAAGGATCGATGAACTGCAGCACGACGTCATCGACATCGCAGACGATCAGGGGCCGGTTGCCAAGCCGTACATGAGAGATATCGAGCGTCACGGCCTCCATCGCGCTCAGTATTCTCCCGAATCGAGGCCGGGGGAGGAGAAATGCCGCCATGCGGCACTGAGGGCCTCGGGTGTCGTGCCGCTCGCTTCGCAGAAAGCCATTGCCGTCGGTTCGTGGTGCATCAGAAAATCGAGCATGCCGGCGAGGAAACCCGGATCGTTGATAGCGTTGCGGACTTGCGCCGGCTCCACGCCCGTCAGCGCCAGAAAACGCGAGAACATGTCCGGCTCATTGGCGAGCCAGCCGAGAACAGCGATGGCGGTTTCCTGCGGGTCTTTCGCTAATTGTTTGGAAGTCTTGAAGTTGCTTTGCATTTCGCTGGGTGAGTTACCTTTTTTTCAACCAAATACCGGTAGTTTGCAGCTATCGGTTTCCTTGAATCGCGCGCCCGAAGATTTTCCTTCACGGCGCAGGCGGCAGCAAGGGGACGTAAGGATGAGCGTGCCATGCCCAAACAGGTGATGATTGTAGAAGATAACGAGCTAAACATGAAGCTCTTTCGCGACCTCATCGAAGCGTCCGGCTATACCACGATTCAAACCCGAAATGGCATGGAAGCGCTTGATCTTGCTCGCAAATACCGGCCTGATCTGATCCTAATGGATATCCAGCTTCCGGAAGTTTCCGGTCTGGAAGTCACCAAGTGGCTGAAGGAAGACGACGAGCTGCACGTCATCCCGGTGATTGCGGTGACGGCCTTTGCAATGAAGGGCGACGAGGAGCGTATCCGCCAGGGCGGCTGCGAAGCCTATGTCTCCAAGCCCATCTCGGTTCCGAAGTTCATCGAAACGATCAAGACCTATCTCGGCGATGCCTAGCGCATCTGAAAGACGTTTATGACTGCGCGCATATTGGTGGTTGACGATATTCCGGCGAACGTGAAGCTGCTCGAAGCGCGGCTTCTTGCGGAATATTTCGACGTGCTGACGGCCGCAGACGGCTATGAGGCGCTGGCGATCTGCGAGCGCAACCAGGTCGACCTCGTCCTGCTCGATGTGATGATGCCGGGGCTCGACGGCTTCGAGGTTTGCGCGCGGCTGAAGGCAAACGCCAAGACGTCGCATATTCCGGTCGTGATGGTGACGGCACTGGATCAGCCGGCAGATCGCGTGCGCGGCTTGAAGGCCGGCGCCGACGATTTCCTCACCAAGCCGGTCAATGACCTGCAGCTCATTTCCCGCGTCAAAAGCCTCCTGCGCCTGAAGACGTTGAGCGATGAACTGCGCATCCGCGCCGAGACGGCGCAGACGATGGGCATCGAAGACATGCTGCGAGGCAATGAAGGACGCGCGGAAGAGGCCGGCCAGATTCTGCTGGTCGACAGCCGTGCCAACTCGCAGGAGCGCATCATCAAGGCGCTGAAGCCGATCGCCGAAGCGACCGCCATTTCCGATCCGCAGGCAGCATTGTTCGAAGCGGCCGAAAACGCCTTTGAGCTGGTGATCGTTAACGCCAATTTCGACGACTATGATCCGTTGCGGCTCTGCTCGCAGTTCCGCTCCCTTGAGCGCACCCGCTTCCTGCCGATCCTGATCATCACGGAGCAGGGCGCTGATGACATGGTTATCCGGGCGCTCGATCTCGGCGTCAACGACTACATCATCCGCCCGGTCGATACGAACGAGCTCATTGCTCGCAGCCTGACGCAGATCCGTCGCAAGCGTTACAACGACCGTCTGCGCGCCAGCGTGAAGCAGACCATCGAGCTTGCCGTCACCGATCCGCTGACGGGCCTCAACAACCGCCGCTACCTCGACAATCACCTCAACCTTCTCTTCAGCCGCTCGATGGCGCGAGGCCGGCCGCTTTCCGTGCTGATTACCGACATCGACCGCTTCAAGCAGGTCAACGATACGCATGGCCACGATGCCGGCGACCAGGTGCTCAAGGAATTTGCCAATCGCATCCGCTCGACGGTGCGCGGCGCCGATCTCGCCTGCCGCTATGGCGGCGAGGAATTCGTGGTCGTGATGCCGGATACCTCGCCTGAAGTGGCTGCTGCCGTTGCCGAGCGGCTCCGGGCAGCCGTCGAGAGCATTCCCTTCGAGCTGAAGTCGGCAGGGCACGCACTGAACGTCACCGCCTCCTTTGGCATTTCATCGCGCCTGTCTTCCGTCCTCACACCGGACCAGCTTATGAAGCAGGCAGATCTTGCTCTTTACGAAGCAAAGAATACCGGTCGAAACCGCGTTGTTGCTGCGGCCGCCTGATCAAATTCGACGTCACAACGGATCGAAAGAGTAGTTTTCCACCGGAAAACGCTAATCCTTAAACATTTGTAATAATGGCGTCGGAGAAACGGCCCAGTCTGCAGACAGCGCCGTTTGGAAGTGGATCTCTAAATATAAGGGGCCATTTCCGGAAGTGTCGCGAGTAGGGATAAGAACAGCAGCGCTGCCATATAAGAATAGCACGCTTTGAGGGCGTCTTCGGAGAGGGTGCTATTGGCGCAATCGAAGTGTCCGATGTCTTACGTAAGGTCAGCATCCATAGTGCTACTGAGATATATCGGGTGGTTTCTTGGCCGAAACTATTTCATTTTATGGCTGCAGAGATCAATCGGTTATCACCCAGCTGTCCCGAAGTTGGACTTTTAACCATAGGAGCATGCTAGGAATTCCGGCGATTAAGAATTTGTTGATTTTCTTTCATTTTTGCGCAAATTATCGGCTCATAGAGAAAGCGCTCCTTTTGGAGGCGCCGTCATACCCCATGATGCTCAGGTCCGCCGCATCTCCTGGGTCGTGGGGTCGGCCGGCTAGCACGCAACTCAAGCGGTTCCTCGTGCCGCGTTGCCTGCTGGCCGGCCCCCAATCCAAGAGAACGCCGTCCTTCCCCTTGCGGAAGGACGGCGTTTCTGTTTTGCGCAGACATGGTGGCAACTGGCGCTCAAGGCACAAAAAAGCGCGCGACCGGATGGCGCGCGCTTCTTGAATCAACCTGGAATCAAGAATTACTTGATCTTGGTTTCCTTGAACTCGACGTGCTTCTTAGCAACCGGGTCATACTTGGTCTTCGTCATCTTGTCCGTCATCGTACGGCTGTTCTTCGTCGTGACGTAGAAGAAACCGGTGTCGGCCGTCGACAGCAGCTTGATCTTGATTGTGGTAGCCTTGGCCATGGTCGTCCTGCCTTTAAGAAAATGAAAGCCGTGGAAAGCCGGATGGGCTCCACGGCAAATTCTGGCGCGAAACTACGAATCCCGCCCGAAAAGTCAAGCCCGCTTTCGGAGGAAAAGCAGCCTTATGCCGGCCAGTATGGCATAAAGGCCGAAGAAACAGGCGATTGACCATGCAAAGCCGTTGTTTCCGGCAACGTCGATTGCCGCACCGATCACCTGTGGACCGGCAACCGTGCCGACGGCGTAGCAGAAGACGAAGGCGGCATTTGCCGCGGCAAGATCGGAGCCTGTCAGGCGTGAGCCGAGATGGCTGAGGCCTACGGTGTAGAGGCCGGCGACGCAACCGCCCCAGAAAAGCAGCACCAGCGCCATCATGATCCAGCTATGGGAGAGGACCGGAAGCATCAGCGAGCCGATAAGGCCCATGAAGGCCATCCCGGCGAGAAGCGGGCGCTTGTCGGAAATCTTATCGGAGAGCAGCCCGACCGGAATCTGAAAGATAACGTTGCCGACGCCCATGACCGTCAGCAGCAGGGCAGCCTGCGATTCGGTGAAGTTCGCGCGGATCGCGTAGATCGGAAAGAGCGAAAGCCCGCCCGCTTCGACGGCGCCGAAAATAAAGACCGCTGCGGTCGCCGTCGGCACCAGGAAGACATAGCGCATGAAGTGCAGCTCCGGCTTCTCGTCGAGGATGGGGCTTTCATGCCGGGCGATGAAGATCGGAATCGCTGCAAGCAGGATCGCGATCGCGCCGACGAGAAACGGCATTATGCCGTCGCTGCCGAGGATCGAGAAGAGCAGGGGGCCGGCCGCGAAGCCGATTGAAAGCACCGTCGCGTAAATGCCCAGCACGAAGCCGCGTTTCGAAGGCGGAGAGGCCGCGTTGATCCAGAATTCGGAGAGGATGAAGAGGGTGGTCGTCGTGCCGTGGAAGGCAAAGCGCAGCGGAAACCAGAGCCAGAAATTCTCCGCGTAATAAAATCCGAGCGCGCTGAGGGCTGCAATCACCACCGCCCAGAGCATGGTCGATGCGACGCCGAATTCATGCGCGAGTTTCGTCGTGATCGGCGCTGCAATCATGGCGGCGACCCCGGCCATGGCGGTATTCAGGCCGATGAGCGTTGAGGGGATGCCGCGCTTTTCCAGGATGATGCTGAGAAGCGGAAGTCCGAGGCCGATTGCGATTCCCACGGCGGAAATCGACGAGATCGCGGCAACCAGCGACGGCCAATGGATTTCTTCGACATCGCCCGCTGTGCCGTTTCTCGGCTGAGACATTAATTCATCCTTGAGTGACTAAAGCGAATCGCCCGTTTTTTTTGACACATAGAAAGGCACATGCGTGCCAAATCTAAGTGACGGACTTTGTTTACGGAAAGTCCGGTGCCGATGGCAATAGATCAGGCAAGATGTTCATTTCGAAACGCTTTACCATTCACTTGGCCGGACCGGCGCTGAAGGGCGTCGATAACCCCGCAGCGCCGATGAGCGTTGCCCACTACATGCGAAATATGTCTTGACCGTGAAGGTTCGCTTACATTGAGCGGCGGCGACCGGGGATCTCGTATTCGTCGTGATCGTCGCCGTGACCGCCGAAGCCGTGCAGACGAAGCGCCCATTGCAGGCCGATCACGCCACCCTTGATCGGCTGGATTATCAGCAGCGCCGCCAGCAGGGTAAGGGGTGTCCAGATGGCGAAGGTGAGCCACAGCGGCATTGGCCAAACCAAGTCGGTCATCATGTAGCCCCCGATGATGATGTGGCCGACGACGACGATGGTGAGGTAAGGCGGCAGATCGTCGGAACGGTGGTGATACATTGCCTCGCCGCAGACGGCGCAATTGTCGACGGGCTTCAGGAAAGCCCTGAAAAGCTTGCCGGTGCCGCAATGCGGGCAGCGGTTCTGCATGCCGCGCATGATGGAGCGGCCAAGCGGTCGTTCGGTCTTCTCTGCTTCTCCATAACGGATCGGTTGTTCGTTGGAGGCGGTGCTCATGGTCTTCCTTCCTGCGTCCCTACACGCATGGAGCGCCGCCGGCCCGCCGTGCGGACAAGGGACGCTCTTCACTTCAAATGCAGAGCACCCCGGAAGGATGCTCTACCGCCGCCCTCTGGGCGGCCTTGTCCCGGCCTTGTTGCGGGCCTGCCGGTTGTCGCGGCGGCCAGCCTTGTGGAAGGAGCGCACCGCCGTCGGCATCTTGCGTCCTTCGCTTACCATCTCGAAACGAAGCGCACCCGCAAGCGGGATCGCTTCAGCGAGCTTTACGGTCACGTCGTCCCCAAGACGGTACCCCAGTCCGGTCCTTTCACCCGACAGCGCCTGATGCGCCTCGTCATAGATGAAATAGTCCGTACCGAGCGTTGATATAGGTATGAAGCCATCGGCTCCATATTCAGGGAGAGCGACAAATAGTCCCGATTTCGTGACACCGGAAACGCGGCCTTCGAATTCTTCGCCGACGCGCGTGCTGAGGTGATGGGCGATCAGGCGATCGACCGTTTCACGCTCCGCCGCCATCGCGCGGCGCTCGAAGGTCGAGATTTCGGCGGCGATATCGTCAAGCGAGGCTTCTTCCTCCGGCGTAATGCCGCCTTCGCCAAGACCGAGCGAGCCGACCAGCGCGCGATGGACGATCAGGTCCGCGTATCGGCGGATCGGCGATGTGAAGTGCGCATACTTCATGAGGTTCAGCCCGAAATGGCCGATATTCTCCGGACTGTAGATTGCCTGGCTCTGCGACCTGAGCACCATTTCGTTGACCATGGTCTGATGCGGTGTGTTTTCGGCCTTGGCGAGGATGCCGTTGAAGCTGTTCGCCCGCACGTTACCGCCCTTGGCAAGCGAGATGCCGAGCGTTGCCAGAAATTCCCGCAGGATCTCCTGCTTGGCGAGGGTCGGCCCATCGTGGATGCGATAGATCAGCATCTGACGCTTCTTCTCAAGCGTTTCGGCGGCACAGACGTTGGCCTGGATCATCATCTCTTCGATGAGTTTGTGGGCGTCGAGCCGCGGCGGCACGAAGACGCGGTCGACGGTGCCGTCCGGTTTCAACAGGATCTTGCGCTCAGGCATGTCCAGCTCGAGCGGCTGACGCCTGTCGCGGCCTCGCTTTATCACCTCATAGGCCTGCCAAAGGGGCCTCAGGATCGGTTCCAGCAGCGGCCCGGTCTTGTCATCCGGCGTGCCGTCGATTGCCGCCTGCGCCTGGCTGTAGGCGAGCTTCGCGGCACTCTTCATCATCACACGGTGAAACGTGTGCCCGATCTTTCGCCCTTCCTTCGAGAAGACCATGCGAACGGCAAGCGCCGGCCGGTCGACGCCTTCCTTCAACGAGCAGAGATCGTTGGAAATACGCTCCGGCAGCATCGGCACCACGCGGTCGGGGAAATAGACCGAGTTGCCGCGCTTCAACGCTTCGCGGTCGAGTGCCGAATTTGGCCGCACATAGTAGGACACATCGGCAATTGCCACGGTGATGACCACGCCGCCGGGATTATCTGGCGAGGGATCCGTTTCGGCATAGACCGCGTCGTCATGATCCTTTGCGTCGGCCGGGTCGATGGTGATCAGCGGCACATCGCGCCAGTCCTCGCGATGCGACATGGTCGCGGGCTTTGCAGCCTCGGCTTCGTCGATGACTGCCTGCGGGAACACATGCGGGATGCTGTGCGCGTGGATCGCGATCATCGAGATCGCCTTCTCGGAGCCGACGGAGCCGACGACCGACAGCACTTTTGCGCGCGGCAGGCCGAAGCGTCCCAGGCGGGCGATCTCGACTTCGACCAGGTCGCCGTCCTTGGCGCCGCCGGTATAATCCGGATCGATCACCATTTCCTCGCCGCGCTTCTCGATCGGCAGCAGCCGTCCCGCGCCGCCGGGCGCCGTGCGGAAGACGCCCATGCTCGCGCCACGGCGCTTTTCGATGATCTTGATGATGCGCGCCGTATAGGCGGGGCCGCCTCGGTCCTTGGCCGGGAAGATCTTCGCTACGACGCGGTCGCCCATTCCGGCAACGGGCGCCTTGCCCTTGCCCTGGCGTCCCGCCGGTGACGACTGGCGGATGGCGACCGCAGGCGCAACGCCCTGATCCTCCGGCCATTCCGCCGGCCGCCCGATCAGTTCGCCGTCCTTGTCGCGCGTGGTGATGTCGAGAACGGTGACAGGTGGAAGCGCGCCTGGCCGGATCAGCGACTTGCGAGTCTTCTGCAGCATGCCCTCCTGCTCGAGATCGCGCAGCAGATGCTTGAGCTCGACGCGGTTGTCGCCCTTCAGGCCAAAAGCCTTGGCGATTTCCCGCTTGGAGGCCTGTTGCGGATGGTCGGCGATGAAGCGCAGGATGACTTCGCGAGACGGCAATGCGCCATGCACGATGTTCAGCGGTTCAACGACCGCGTCATCTTGGTCTGCGCGGCCGATCTTGCCCGGGCGCTTGCCCATGGTGTTCGTTCTTTCGCGCGGGGCCTTGCTCACGGTCAGCTCTTTTTCGTTTTCGCGGGCGCTTTCGCCTTCGCAGATGCCTTGGTCTTTGGCTTGGCGGCTGTCTTCGTCGCCTTGCCTTCGGCAGCCTCGGCCTTCGCCTTCGGCTTCGCTTTGCCCTTGGCCGCCGGCGCCTTGCTGGCCTTTGCGGCGATCAGCGCGAGCGCTTCCTCGACGGTGATCGCCTGCGGATCCTTGCCCTTCGGCAGGGTCGCATTCACCTTGCCCCAGCTTACATAGGGCCCGTACTTGCCGTCGCGAACGGTGATCGCGCCGCCATCGGGATGGTCGCCCAACTCCTTCAGCGCGGCTGGTGTTCCGCGGCCGCGTCCGCCCGGAGCCTTGTTCGCCTTCTCGGCAATCAGCGTCACCGCGCGGTTGAGGCCGACCGAAAACACATCCTCGACACTTTCCAGATTGGCGTAGCCGCCATCATGGAGAAGGAACGGTCCATAGCGGCCGATGCCGGACGAGATCATCTTGCCGGTTTCCGGATGTTTGCCGATATCGCGCGGCAGCGAGATCAGCGCCATCGCCTTCTCGTAGTCGATATCCTCCGGCTTCCAGCCCTTCGGCAGCGAGGCGCGCTTGGCATCCTTGCCGTCGCCGCGCTGGATGTAGGGGCCGAAGCGGCCGGAACGCAGCGTCAGCTCCTCGCCGGTCACCGGATCGGTGCCAAGATTCTTCGGCTCGTTCAGGGCTCCGTTTTCGGCTTCCCCACCGTTTTCGGAGGAAAGCTGGCGGGTATAGTTGCACTCCGGATAGTTTGAGCAGCCGACGAATGCGCCGTATTTGCCAAGCTTCAGCGATAGGTTGCCGGTGCCGCAGACCTGGCAGATGCGCGGATCGCTGCCGTCCTCGCGCTTCGGGAAGACCAGCGGCGCCAGCGCCTCGTTGAGCGAGTCCAGCACGTTGGTGACGCGCAGTTCCTTGGTGTCCTCGATCTGCGAGAAGAAATCCTTCCAGAAATCGCGAAGCACCTGCTTCCAGTTCAGCTCGCCGGCTGAAATCCGGTCAAGCTTTTCTTCCAGATCGGCCGTGAAATCATATTCGACATACTTCGTGAAGAAGCTTTCGAGGAACGCCGTGACCAGACGTCCCTTGGAGTGGGGAATCAGTTTGCGCTTGTCGATCGTCACATATTCGCGGTCGCGGAGCGTCGCGAGCGTGGCAGCATAGGTGGACGGACGACCGATGCCGAGCTCTTCCATCTTCTTGATCAGCGAGGCTTCCGAATAGCGCGGCGGCGGTTCGGTGAAGTGCTGCGTGGAATTGATCTTCTGCTTGGCGAGAGTTTCGCGCGCATTGATCTCCGGCAGGCGGCCATCCTCGTCGCCGTCGTCGGGTTGCTCGCCGTCTTCCTTCTGGTCGGTGTAGGCCGCGATGAAGCCGTCGAATCGGATAACGGAGCCGACGGCGCGCAGGCCGGCCTTCTGGCCATTGTTGTCCGCGGTGATTTCTGCTGTCGTGCGTTCGATTTCGGCCGACGCCATCTGGCTTGCGATGCCACGCTTCCAGATCAGGTCGTAAAGCTTGATCTGGTCGGCATCGAGGAATTTGTGCACGCGGTCAGGCGAGCGATTAAAGTCCGTCGGCCGGATAGCTTCGTGGGCTTCCTGGGCATTCTTGGCCTTGGTCGAATAGAATCGGGCTTTCTCGGGCATGTAGCGCTCGCCGAACTGATCGACGATGGCGCGGCGCGCCGCATCGATCGCTTCCGGCGCCATCTGCACGCCGTCGGTACGCATATAGGTGATGAGACCGACCGTCTCGCCGCCGATATCGACACCCTCGTAGAGCTTCTGCGCGACCTGCATGGTGCGGGAGGCCGAGAAGCCGAGCTTCGAGGAGGCCGCCTGCTGCAGCGTCGAAGTCGTGAACGGCGGTCCCGGGTTGCGCTTGACGGGCTTTGCCTCGACGCTGTCGACGACATAGGCCGCTCCCTCGAGCAGCGCCTTCAGCTTGCCGGCCTCCTCGCCGTTGCCGACCGCGCGTGCCTGCAACCGCTTGCCATTGGCTGCAACCAGTTTGGCTTCGAATTCGTCGCCGCGCGGCGTCTTCAGCAGTGCCGAGATATTCCAGTACTCTTCGGAGATGAAGCGCTCGATCTCGGATTCGCGGTCGCAGACGAGACGCAGGGCAACCGACTGCACGCGCCCGGCCGAACGGGCGCCCGGCAGCTTGCGCCATAGAACCGGCGAAAGATTGAAGCCGACGAGATAGTCGAGGGCGCGCCGTGCCAGATAGGCATCGACCAGCGGCACGTCGATGTCGCGTGGCTCCGCCATGGCGTCGAGCACGGCCTTCTTGGTAATGGCGTTGAAGACGACGCGCTTGACCGGCTTGCCGTTCAGCACACGCTTCTTGTTCAGCACGTCCAGCACATGCCAGGAGATCGCTTCACCCTCGCGATCCGGGTCGGTCGCCAGGATCAATCCGTCGGACGACTTCACCGCGTCTGCAATATCCTTCATGCGCTTGGCCGAGGCGCTGTCGACCTCCCAAAGCATTTCGAAGTCCTGGTCAGGAAGAACCGAGCCGTCCTTGGCAGGCAGATCGCGCACATGTCCGAAGGAGGCGAGCACCTTGTATCCGGACCCCAGATACTTGTTGATCGTCTTAGCCTTGGCAGGCGATTCCACCACTACAACATTCATCATGATTCTCTAAAAAAAGTGCCGCATCCGGCGAGGAGAGTGCCGTAATACTTGCCGCTTGAGGAATACCGGTTCTCCGACATGGACAGGGAAATCGTTCCGGTCAAGGGGTATGCAGAATTTTGCTTGCCACAATGGTTTGCAACCAAAGAGTGATTATTTGCAGATTGCAATTTATGATAATTGGATTATCGTCCTTCAAGTGTGGTCAAGGCTCCTATCAATGTGGCCGTCCGTAATTGTTGAGAGACCCTTCATGGCGCCAAAGGTTGAAACAAAGAATAGCAAATCGGCCTCGCGGGAAAACATTGCATTTATCCGCCAGATGCTCGGGGAGTTGCATCAAGTCGCCGAAAAGGAAAAGGCGGACATGCTCTGCTACCTTATCGAGATGGCCTATGTGGAGGCCGGCGAGCTTCACAGCCGCATGTAGTAAACTCAATCCCCCATCGCAAGGGAGACGAGACCGGCCGGATGCCGGTGCAGCCTACCGGCGATATCCAGCTCCAGAAGCACTAGGTAGACAGCGGACGCCGCGAGCCCGGTATGCCGGATAACGTCGTCGATCTCAACCGGTGAAGGCCCGAGTGCCTCGACGATCCGGGTGCGTTCGGAATCGTCGGGCGGCAGCATATCGGGCTCGCCCACGTCCGGCTCCCTGACCGCGGGTGTCGAAAAGAGATCGCGCTGCGAGAGCGGCGCCAGCGCCTCGACCACGTCTTCAGGCGACGTTACGATCATCGCGCCCTCCTTGAGCAGCCCGTTCGTGCCATGGCAGCGCGGATCGAGCGGCGAGCCCGGAACAGCAAAGACCAGCCGTCCGAATTCGCCGGCAAGCCGCGCGGTGATCAACGAGCCGGAACGCGTCGCCGCCTCGACGACCGCGACCCCCAGCGAAACCCCGGCGATCAACCGGTTGCGCCTTGGAAAGTCCCGCGCCCGCGGCTCCCAGCCAAAAGGCATTTCGCTGATGGCGAGCCCGTTGCCGTTCCATATCTCGTCGAGGAGCCCAGTATTTTCTGGAGGGTAGGGCTGGTCGAGCCCGCCGGCCAAGGCGGCGATGGTGCCGGTCTCCAGGCTTGCGCGGTGCGCGGCCGTATCGATCCCGCGGGCGAGGCCCGAAACGACGGTATAGCCGGCGCGCCCGCAATCGCGGGCAATCATGGCGGCGAACTTCGCACCGCTGACCGAGGCGTTTCGGGAGCCGACGATGCCGACAGCCGGGCGGCTCACGGCCGAAAGATGCCCCTTGACGGCAAGCAGGGGCGGCGCGCCTTCGATCTGCCCCAGCGCCTGCGGATAGTCCGGCTCGCCGATGGCGACGAAGCGGGCGCCGAATCTGTGTGCCAGTTCCAGTTCCCGATGCGCCTCGGCCTCGGTTGCAATACGGACGGAGCGAGTCGCGCCCCCGCGCGACGAAAGCTCCGGCAGCATCGAAAGTGCGGCTTCCGCCGAGCCGAAATGATCGATGAGTTGCCGAAAAGTGGCAGGCCCGACATTGTCGGAGCGGATGAGACGCAGCCAGGCGATCTTCTGCCTTTCCGTCAGCGCAATTCCCTTTGGCCTTGCGCTGCTTGCGTCCATCCTATCCCTTCGCCCCGATCTTGCTTTCCGTCCCGCTCAACAGGCGGGAGATGTTGGCCTTGTGCTTGTAGTAGGAGATGACCGTCATGATCGCCATGACGGCTGCAACCTTCTCGGCGCCCAGTATCCACAATGCAACCGGAATGACAAGCATCGCGGTGAGGGCCGCTAACGACGAGTAGCGGAAGATGAAGGCAACGGCGAGCCAGACGGCCGCGAAGACGAGCACGAAGAGCGGGGCGATGCCGAGCAGCGTGCCGATATAGGTGGCGACGCCCTTGCCGCCCTTGAAGCCGAGCCACACCGGGAAGAGGTGACCAAGGAAGGCGAAGAGGCCGGCAATGGCACCTGCCTCAGGACCGGCAATATACCTCATGATCAAGGCCGCTGCTGTGGCCTTCAGCGCATCGAGCAGAAGCGTTGCCGCCGCAAGCTTCTTGTTGCCGGTGCGAAGCACGTTGGTTGCGCCGATGTTGCCTGAACCGATGCTTCTGACGTCACCGAGCCCGGCCGCCCGCGTCAGGATGAGGCCGAAGGGGATCGAGCCCAGCAGATAGCCGATGACGGCAGCCGTGAGCGCCAGCGGCAGCGTGATCTGCCAAGTCGAAAGATCGGAAATCATTGTCCCCTCCGGACCCTGTTCTTAAAGAGAGTGCACACATTGTCCCGCGACATAGGTCGCGACAGCCCGTCCGCTGAAGCGTGCATCCTCGAAAGGCGTGTTCTTCGAGCGAGAGAGAAGCATGTCTTTCGAAACAAGCCAAGGGTCGTCGAGGTCGATGAGCGTGATATCGGCCTTTGCGCCCGGCTTCAAAGTTCCGGCATCGAGGCCGAAGATCTGAGCCGGCCGCGTCGACATCGCATCGATCAGCCGCATCAGGTTCACCTGTCCGCTATGATGCAACCTCAGCGCCGCCGCGAGCATGGTCTCCAGGCCGACGGCGCCGTCGGCCGCCTCGCCGAAGGGCAGGCGCTTGGTATCGACATCCTGCGGGTCATGCGACGAAACGATGATGTCGATCGCGCCGGTCGCCAGTGCATCCACCATTGCGACGCGATCGTCCTCGGAGCGCAGCGGCGGATAGAGCTTGAAGAAGGTCCGGTATTCGCCGATGTCGTTTTCGTTGAGTGCCAGGTTGTTGATCGAGATACCACAGGTGACCTTCGCACCGCGGCTCTTTGCGAGCTGGATCGCTTCGACCGATTCCGGCACCGAAATCATCGCCGCATGATAGTTTCCGCGCGTCAGCTGGGCGATGCGCAGGTCACGTTCCAGCGGGATGAGCTCTGCTTCCTTCGGGATACCGCCGAGGCCGAGCCAGCTCGCGAACAGGCCCTCGTTCATGACGCCGGTTGCGCCGAGATACTTGTCGCGCGTTTCGCAGGAGATGACGGCGCCGAATTCGCGCGCATAGGTCATGACCCTGCGCAGCACCTGCGTGTCGTGCACGCTGGAGCGCCCATCCGTGAAGGCAACCGCTCCGGCTTCCATCAATAGCCCGATCTCGGTCATTTCCTCGCCGGCCAGGTGTTTGGTGATCGCCGCTGCCGGGTAGACGTTGACGAGCGCCTTGTCCTTTGCCGTCTTCTTGACGAATTCGACCAGGGCGATATCGTCGATGACCGGATCGGTATCGGGCATCATGATGATGGAGGTCACACCGCCCGCCGCAGCTGCTCGGCTTGCGGAGGCGATCGTTTCGCGATGTTCGGCACCCGGCTCGCCGATGTGGACGCGCGCATCGACCAGGCCGGGCGTTGCGATCAGACCGCTGCAGTCGCGCACCGTGGCACCTTCCGGCGCACCCTGGTTTTGCGCATCCCTACTGGCCGCGGCAATCACGCCGTCCTTGACGACGATGGTGCCGACTTCATCGAGATTGCGCGAAGGATCGATGATGCGGACATTTTTAAAAACGATGGAGTTGCTCATGCGCCAAGTCCTTCAGTGCGGGGGCCTTGGTTCTGAGAGACAAGCAAAGCCTCCATCACCGCCATGCGCACCGCGACCCCCATTTCCACCTGTTCGGCAATCACGCTCTGGGGACCGTCGGCCACTTCGGAGGATATCTCCACGCCGCGGTTCATGGGTCCCGGATGCATCACCAGCGCGTCGTCCTTGGCCGCCTTCAGCGTTTCGGCGTCGAGACCGTAGAAGTGATAGTATTCGCGCACTGACGGCACGAAGGCGCCGGACATCCGCTCACGCTGCAAGCGCAGCATCATTACCACGTCGGCATCCTTCAGCCCTTCCTTCATCGAATGGAAGACCTCGACGCCCATGTCGGCAATGCCGGCAGGCAAGAGCGTTGCCGGTGCGACGACACGGACGCGCGCGCCCATGGCATTCAGAAGCAGGATGTTCGAGCGGGCAACGCGCGAATGCAGCACATCGCCGCAGATCGCGACGATGATGCGCGACAGCTTGCCCTTGGCGCGGCGGATCGTCAGTGCATCGAGCAGAGCCTGTGTCGGGTGTTCGTGCTGACCGTCGCCGGCGTTGACCACCGAGCAGGAAACCTTCTGGGCCAGCAGCGCCGCGGCACCCGCGCTCGAATGGCGGATGACCAGCACATCGGGCCGCATGGCATTCAGCGTCATCGCCGTATCGATCAGCGTCTCGCCCTTCTTCACCGAGGAATTGCCGACCGACATGTTCATGACGTCGGCGCCGAGGCGCTTTCCGGCGAGTTCGAAGGAGGCTTGCGTGCGTGTCGAGGCTTCGAAGAAGAGATTGATCTGCGTCAGGCCGCGAAGAGTCGACGTCTTCTTCTCTCGCTGGCGGCTGATCTTGACGGCCTCGTCCGCCTTGTCGAGAAGGTAGGTGATATCCTGCTCGGTAAGGCCTTTTATGCCGATGAGGTGGCGGTGGGGAAAGAAGACCATGAACCTGCCTCTTGCTGTGTCAGGCGCTCTATAATGAGTGGAGAGGTGAGGGGCAAGCATGTGCTGTGGGCGAAGGCTCATGTCCTAATGGAATTTTGCGGCAAATCCGTTAGAGCAGGAGGCGGAAAGCGTAACTTCCGGTTTCCTTTTGCCTGCCTCTTGCACTAGAAGCGATTCATGACCTCCGCTGAAGAAAAATTCGCCGAACTGAACCAGCCAAGTCTGTGGTCCGGCATCAATGCCTATCGGTCCGATCCGCTGATCGTCGACCTGACGGCGGGTCTGCCGCGCGGCACGCGCGAGGACCTGGAAAACATGGGCCGTTACGCCACCTCCCCGGAGGCGCAGGAGCTGGCGCGGATGGCAAACCAAGGCACGCCCCAGCTTCGCACGCATGGTCCGCGCGGCGAGCGCCTGGATGTGGTCGAGTTCCATCCCGCATGGCACGCGCTGATGCGCCGCTCCATGTCCGTCGGTCTGCACTCCTCGGTCTGGGACCCGCAAGCGGATGCCGACGCCAAGGATCAGGCACACAAGGTTCGCGCCGCGCGTTTCTATCTGACCGCCCAGCTCGAAACCGGCCATCTTTGCCCGCTGACGATGACGAGCGCTTCGGTCGCGGCACTGTCCGCCTCTCCCGCCGTTCAGAAGGACTGGGCGCCGAAAATCCTATCGCGCAAATACGATTCGTCCAACAAGCCCGCCATGCAGAAAACCGCCGTCACGATCGGCATGGGCATGACGGAAAAGCAGGGCGGCACGGACGTCCGCTCCAACAAGAGCACGGCGGAAAAGGTCAGCGAAGGTATCTACCGCCTGTCCGGCCACAAATGGTTCATGTCCGCGCCGATGAGCGACGCGTTCATCATGTTGGCGCAGACGAAGGAGGGCATGGGCTGCTTCCTGGTTCCGCGCCTGCTGGAAGACGGCTCTGCCAACGGCCTGCAGTTCCAGCGCCTGAAGGATAAGCTCGGCAATCGCTCCAACGCATCTTCCGAAGTCGAGTTCAACGACACCTTCGGTTTCCTGCTTGGCGGTCCGGATGCCGGCATCCGCACGATCCTCGACATGGTGACGCTCACGCGCCTCGACTGCGCGCTGGCCTCTTCCGGCATCATGCGCGCCTCGCTCGCCGAGGCCGTGCACCACACGCGTGGCCGCAGCGTCTTCGGCAAGATGCTCGTCCACCAGCCGATCATGACCCGCGTGCTCGCCGATATGGCGCTCGACGTCGCTGCCGCAACGGCACTCTCCTTCCGTCTCGCGGACGCCTTCGACAAGGCGCGTGGCAATGCTGAAGAGGCAGCCTATGCCCGCGTCATGACGCCGGTCGCCAAGTACTGGTGCTGCAAGATTGCGCCGGCGCTGATCTATGAGGCGATGGAATGCATCGGCGGCAGCGGCTATATCGAGGAACGCCCGATCGCCCGCCATTACCGCGAAGCCCCGGTCAACGCGATCTGGGAAGGCTCCGGCAACGTCATGGCGCTCGATGTGCTGCGCGTGCTGGCGCGCGGCAAGGATCTCTTCGAGACCGTTTTCACCGGCCTCGCGCGCGATCTCGGCCCGGCAGGCAAGAAGACGATCGACGTCCTTCGCGCCGCCATGGCGCTCTGCGAGCGCGACGAGGGGGCGGGCCGCCTGCTGGTCGAGCAGCTTGCACTCGCTGCCGGTGCCGCCGAACTCTATCGGCTCGGGGCGGGTCGCATTGCCGACGCCTTCATCGAGACTCGTCTTGCGGGCGGCTGGCGCTCGACCTACGGCATGCTCGATTCCCGTTTCGACGCCGGATATATCGTCGATCTTCTCTACCCGCCGGCAACATAGGTCGCGGCGGTGAGGACCACCGGGATGGTCACGAACGAAATCGCGGTCTGGATCGTTGCCGCCGCGGCATAGAGCGCAGCGTCTCCGCCCATCTGTTTGGCGAGGACATAGCCGTTCATCGCGGTCGGCACGCCGGCACTTAGGGCGAGCAGCACGAGCGGCTGCCCATGGATGCCGAAGGCGAGACCGATGCCGATCATGAGAGCGGGAAAGGCGAGTAGCTTCAGCAGCACGGATACCAGCGCCACGGAGCGTGGCCGCAGGGCGTCGGAAATTCTGAGCCCCGCGCCGACCATGATGAGACCGAGCCCCAGGGAGGCCCGGGCGACCAGGTCGACCGTGACCATCAGCGGCTCATAGATCGGTATTTGCGCGAGGTTGACGAGAAGCCCGAGCGCGCAGCCGATGATCAGCGGGTTGGTCACGATCTTCACGGCAAATACCCGCAGGTCGCGCGAAGCGCCCGAGAACCACACCAGCATCCCGACATTGATGAGGTTGATCGGAATGATGATGACCGCCATCACCAGCGCGACGATGGCGAGCCCCTGTGACCCCGCAAGCTTTTCCGCTACCGCGAGCGCGATGAACGCATTCCACCGCGTGGCCGTCTGGAAGAGGGAAGTATAGGCCGCCGGTCGGACACCGGCGCGGGCGAGAACGGGCCACAGAGCGAAGACCAGCGCCGACATGACAAGAACGGCGAGGATCGAGACCAGGCTGATCGTGCCCGTCTCCATGCCGGAAAAGTCCGCTTTCGCCAGCGTGAGGAAGAGAAGGGAAGGGAAGAGAACGTAGTAGCCGAGCTGCTCGAGCCCCGGCCAAAGGCTCTCGTTGAGCAATGGACTGCGGCGCAGCCCAACGCCGAGCAAGACAAGAAGAAAGATCGGGAGGATGCTCTCGAAGATAATCAGCATTTGGCGGCTCCGGCACGTCGTGGCCCGGTTTACCGGCTGTACGGATCTTCGCAACCGGTAAATGCCGCCGCGGAAATGCTTTTCTCCACAGGGCTTTTGGTCCGCAGGCATCCTCGCCCGTTGTCCGGCTCTGTGCGAGTTGCTAATCACCGTCGGGTGACAGGGCTGGGTTGAAAAGCAATGCTGATTGATGAAGCAGCGGCTGTGGCGCCTTTGGCGGCGCCGGTGCCGGAAAAGCGCGTGCGTGACCGCGGCGCGACCGAGAAGACGATTCTCAAGGCAGCGAAGGCGCTGCTGGCGGAGGAGGGTTTCCAGAATTTCGGCATCAATGCCGTCGCCCGCCGCGCCGGATGCGACAAGCAGCTGATCTATCGCTATTACGGCGGCCTGAACGGCCTTGTCGAGACGATCGGCGCCGATCTCGGCACCTGGGTCAGGGACCGGATTCCGGAAGACACAGGCGGCATGTTCCTGCTCACCTATGGCGATCTCATGGAGCGCTTGGCGCTGTTGTTTCTGGAGGCGCTTCGCGACGACCCGCTGATGCGCCGCATCGTCGCCTGGGAGGTTTCCGAGAATACCGAGCAGGTGAGGCGGCTTGCCGAAGCCCGCTCGAAGGCACTGTCGCAATGGCTGGAGCGCATGCGCGGCTCGCTTGCGCCGCCGAAGGGCGTCGATGCAGTCGCCATCAACGCGATCCTGATCGCCGCCATCCAGCATCTTGTCCTCTCCGCTGCTGCGGGCGGCCAGTGCGCCGGTCTGGCGCTGAAGACCCCGAAGGACTGGGAGAAGGCCGCAACGGCGCTGAAGCGCATCGTGCGCGGCGTCTACGGCTGAGCCGCTGCTCGTGTCATGATCCACAGGCGGCAGCTCGCCCGTTAACCTTAACAAATGGTTTACGTTGCGCCCTGCCGGTTAAGGGGACAGGGTATCCGCAGTCTAAATCTTAGCTGTCAGGATCATGGGAACCAAAGCCGCCAAAGCCGCATTGCTCCTTGCCGCGATGATGTTTTTCGCGGTGCTTGCGCTGGACATTGCTGTGCCTGCGCTGGTCCTGAGCGTCATGGCACTGTCGATCTGGGCGGTCACCCTCGACCTGCCTGAGTTCAGGCAAAGAGGGGAGACCGCATGAAGTGGTTCCTGATCTTCTGGTTGGGACCGATCGTCTTTCTCGGCGGCTGGTACTGGCTCTCCTACTACGACATGAACTTCGGGATCTTCATGCTGACGCGTCAGGTCCATGACCTGACCTTCCAGATTTACGGAAAAATCCTCGGCGTGCCGCCGGAGACCATCCCGCCGCTGGTCGCCCGGGCGATCGCCGTCGACAGTCTGGTTGTCTTGGCCATCCTGGGCTTCCGCAGACGCAAGACGATGATCGCCTGGTGGAAGGTGCGTCAGGCGTCGAAATCCTCTGATCTGCCGAGCAGCGAGAGCCTGTCGAGCGCCCCCTGAAGAATGAAGCTTGCCGCTGCCGAATCAATCCGCTCGGCGCGCTTGGCACGTGACACGTCCATTTCCAACAGCGCCCGCTCGGCCGCCACCGTCGAAAGCCGTTCATCCCAATAGACGAAGGGCAGGGCGGTTTTCTGCTCCATGTTGCGCACGAAGGCCCTCGTTGCCTGCACGCGCGGACCTGCAGAGCCATCCATGTTTATCGGCAGGCCGATCACGAAACCGGCTACTTTCTCGCTGGCGGCAAAGGCAAGCAGTGCTTCGGCGTCGATCGTGAACTTCTGCCGCTTGATGACGGGGCGCGGGGTCGCGAAACGCCGCCCGAGATCGGACATCGCAAGACCGATCGTCTTCGTGCCCAGATCGAGTCCGGCGATCGCCTGTCCGGGCGGAAGCATTGCCGCCAGTTCCTCGATCGTCAGCACCGTCATTGTCGTCCATCCTGTCAAAAGAAATTGAAGCACTTACCGCTTTTCTTTGCGGCTGTAACGGATATGTCCATAGCAACCCAATCCAGTTTTTGCATCACGTAACAAAAGGAGAGTTTCATGAAGATTACCTGGCTAGGCCATTCCGCCTTCCGCATCGAAACGGCAAAGGCGAAGATCCTGCTCGACCCGTTCCTGACGCACAATCCGTCTTTTGCCGGTCAGAGCCTCAAGGATGTCTCCGCAGGTGTCACCCATATCCTGCTCACCCACGGCCATGGCGATCATGTCGGCGATACCGTCGCAATCGCCAAGGAGACCGGAGCCGTTGTTCTCGCCAACGCCGATCTGGCGTCCTGGCTCGGCTCCAAGGGTCTTTCGAAGCTTGAAATGGGCAACACGGGTGGCACGATCTCGCTCGGCGGCTTCTCGGCCACGTTCACCAATGCGCTGCATTCCTCCGCACAGATCACCGAGGATGGCGTCTCCCACGCGCTCGGCAATGCCAACGGCCTGATGCTGCATTTCGATGATGAAGCCTCGATCTTCGCGATGGGCGATACCGACATCTTCTCCGACATGGCGCTGATCAACGAACTGCATCAGCCGGATATCGGCCTCGTGCCGGTCGGCGACCGCTTCACCATGGGCGGTGCCGTCGCTGCGCTCGCCTGCCAGCGCTACTTCAATTTCAAGACGGCAATCCCCTGCCATTACGGCACCTTCCCGATCATTGACCAGACGGCCGACAAGTTCGTCTCCGGCATGGAGGGGGCGAAGGCCGCGGTGAAGGCGATGAAGCCCGGCGAGACGCTGTCCATCTAAGCAAAACCCCGTTGCACTGGGCGGACATGGTCTTTATAGCGGGTGGGAAATTTCCCATTCGGAGAATGCCATGTCCGTCGACTTTGCCACCGTTAAGCGCGTTGCGCGCCTTGCCCGTATTGCCGTCTCGGAAGAAGAGGCAAACCGCATGGTTGGCGAGCTGAACGGTATTCTCGGCTTCGTCGAGCAGCTTTCGGAAGTGAACGTCGAAGGCGTCGAGGCGATGACCTCGGTCACGCCTATGGACATGAAGAAGCGCAGCGACGCGGTGACGGACGGCAACAAGGCTGCCGATATCGTTTCCAATGCGCCGCTCACCGATCAGAATTTCTTCCTGGTGCCTAAAGTCGTCGAATAAGGCCCGCTGCCGCTTTCCGACTCCGTTGCCATTCCAGATTTGAAGCGAAACATCATGAGCGAACTCACCAGCCTCACCATTGCCGAAGCCCGCGAGAAGCTGCGTGCCAAGGAAATCAAAGCCGTCGAACTGACCGAGGCCTATATCTCGGCGATCGAGGCGGCAAACGAGAAGCTCAACGCCTATGTGAAGGTCACGCCCGAGAAGGCGCTGCAGATGGCCGAAGTGTCGGATGCTCGCCTGGCCGGCGGCAAGGCAGGCGCGCTTGAGGGCATTCCGCTCGGCATCAAGGATCTCTTCGCAACGGAAGGCATCCACACCCAGGCCTGCAGCCATATCCTCGACGGCTTCAAGCCGCATTACGAATCGACCGTCACCCAGAACCTCTGGGACGACGGCGCCGTCATGCTCGGCAAGCTCAACATGGATGAGTTCGCCATGGGTTCGTCCAACGAGACGTCCTATTACGGCGCGGTCATCAATCCCTGGCGCTCGGCCGGCTCCAACCAGCAGCTCGTTCCGGGCGGCTCGTCCGGCGGTTCAGCCGCTGCCGTTGCCGCACATCTCTGCGCAGGCGCCACGGCAACCGACACCGGCGGCTCGATCCGTCAGCCGGCAGCCTTCACCGGCACTGTCGGCATCAAGCCGACCTATGGCCGCTGCTCGCGCTGGGGCACCGTTGCCTTTGCCTCCTCGCTCGACCAGGCAGGCCCGATCGCTCGCGACGTGCGCGATGCCGCAATCCTTCTGAAGTCGATGGCGTCAGTCGATCCCAAGGACACGACCTCCGTCGACCTGCCGGTGCCGGATTACGAAGCCTCCCTCGGCAAGTCGCTGAAGGGCATGAAGATCGGCATTCCGAACGAGTACAGGGTCGACGGCATGCCCGAGGAAATCGAAACGCTCTGGCAGCAGGGCATCGCCTGGCTGAAGGACGCAGGGGCCGAGATCGTCGACATCTCGCTGCCGCACACGAAGTATGCACTTCCGGCCTACTACATCGTCGCCCCGGCCGAAGCGTCCTCGAACCTCGCTCGCTATGATGGCGTGCGCTACGGCCTGCGCGTCGACGGCAAGGACATCGTCGACCTATACGAGAAGACCCGCGCCGCGGGCTTCGGCAAGGAAGTCAAGCGCCGCATCATGATCGGCACCTATGTGCTTTCGGCCGGTTACTACGATGCCTACTACATCAAGGCGCAGAAGGTCCGTACGCTCATCAAGCGCGATTTCGAACTGGCGTTCAATGCCGGCGTTGATGCCATCCTGACGCCCGCCACGCCCTCGTCTGCCTTCGGCGTCGCCGATGAGAATCTCGCATCCGACCCGGTCAAGATGTACCTGAACGATATCTTCACGGTGACGGTCAACATGGCGGGTCTCCCGGGCATCGCTGTCCCCGCTGGCCTCGATCACCAGGGCCTGCCGCTCGGCCTCCAGCTCATCGGCAAGCCCTTCGACGAAGAAACCCTCTTCAAGACCGCGCACGTCATCGAACAGGCCGCCGGCAAATTCACGCCGGCCAAGTGGTGGTAAGCGGACTTACAATTCGGAAAATGACCGTCGCCGACCACCAACTGGTCGGCGACATCGGTTTTGCGGCATGGCTGTCCAGCAGCCAGGGTGAAGCGGAGTTCGGCGACCGCGACATCGTCGAAGCCGCGCGGAAGGCATTCCTCGATTATCCCGCATCGGCCAAGGGCCACGTTGCCGTAGCCGAAATCGCCGGAAGACTGGCCGGATGGGGCGCCTGCGAAGACGCGCCCGATTATATTTCCGATCTTTGGATCGATCCTGCCTATCAGGGCCGCGGTGTAGGCTCGGCGCTTCTCCGGCATTTCCTGACGCGCATTGCAGCGGCAGGGTTCAAGGTCGCCAAGATCGACACGCGGGCGACAAACGCTGGTGCTATCCGTCTTTATGAGCGGAATGGCTTTTCGATCGTCTGGCGCGGTGTCGAGCGCGACCTAAGTCTTGGCATAGACCTCGACAAGGTCAACCTGGAAAAGCATCTGGGCTAGGCAGCGCGCAGGGAGGCGTTCATGTCGAAATCTGATCTTGCCAATCTCATCGAAGCCTTCGATCGCCTCGCGGCCGCCGGCTTTTCCGTGGGCGGGCAATGGCAGGCCGTCCATGAGATCTGCCAGAGCCGTGAAGGCGAAAGCCCCTTCGATTGGGGACACGCCATCTGTCACCGCATCGAAGGCGACGACTGGAATGCCGATTACTGGTACTGGCGCGCTGGCAAGCGGCGGGGTGGGGGCTCTGTCGCTGAGGAATGGGCGGCGATGAAGGCCGAGCTTTCGGCCGGTCTTTGAGACGTGGCTCCGACCGGAGAGGTCGCAGTCAAGCTGCGGCCGGTTTCGGGGAGCGCTCACAAAAACGGTGGGCCAACTGCGCAAATTAATAGAAAAGCCGCTGATTAGGTGCTCTACTCGTTGCGTCGAACGGGGGTTCCATGATCCACACTCGCAATGCCCACGAGGGCGAAGCGGACCTTTTGAGTGAGATTGGCCTCAGAGCCTGGCAAAGGGCCATGGCGGCGATGGGCGAGTCGGATGCGCTGCTGGATGCGGCGCGGAGCGCTTTTGTGTATTTCACGCAAAGCAACTGGCTGACGATTACGGTCGCCGAGCTTAACGGCCAGATTGCCGGCTGGGGAGCGCGCGAACGGCTGGATGAGACGATTTCCGATTTCTGGATCGATCCGGCCTATACCCGTCAGGGTCTAGGCTCGGCGCTTCTGCAGCGGATCGAAAAGGACATCGCCGAGCAGGGCTTCGAAAAGGCGGCGATGCAGACGCATTCGGGTAATACCGAGGCGATCAGCTTCTTCCAGAAGCATGGCTATGCCATCCATTGGCTTTCGGTCGCCTACAATCCCAAGCTCGACCGCGACGTGCCGTCGGTCGGATTGAGCAAGGACTTCGAACCCGAGGGCGACGGCAGTTACGGTCCAGGCCCTGGCATCTGATGTGCCGAAAGCCTTGCACCGGCAGACCATTTCCGTTACCTCACCAGATGAAAAGAACAGCCTTCCAAAGAGCATCAAATGACCATTGTCGACGTTCGCACGCCTGATCCGAAACGCTTCATTCCCGGCGCCACCGGTGACTGGGAGGTCATCATCGGCATGGAGGTCCATGCGCAGGTGCTGTCGAATTCGAAGCTCTTCTCCGGCGCCTCGACCGAATTCGGCAAGCCGCAGAATTCCAACGTCTCGCTCGTCGATGCCGCCATGCCCGGCATGCTGCCTGTTATCAACGAGGAATGCGTCAGGCAGGCGGTGCGTACCGGTCTCGGGCTGAAAGCCCAGATCAACAAGCGCTCGCTCTTCGACCGCAAGAACTATTTCTATCCCGACCTGCCGCAAGGCTATCAGATCTCGCAGTACAAGGATCCGATCGTCGGCGAGGGCAAGATCGTGATTTCTCTCGGTCCCGACCGCCAAGGCCAGTTCGAGGATATCGAGATCGGCATCGAGCGCCTGCATCTGGAACAGGACGCCGGCAAGTCGCTGCACGACCAGCATGCCACCATGTCCTACGTGGACCTCAACCGCTCGGGCGTCGCGCTGATGGAAATCGTCTCGAAGCCAGACATGCGCTCTTCCGACGAAGCCAAGGCCTACATGACTAAGCTGCGCTCGATCGTTCGCTATCTCGGCACCTGCGATGGCAACATGGACGAAGGCTCGATGCGTGCCGACGTCAACGTTTCCGTCCGTCGCCCGGGTGAAGCTTTCGGCACGCGTTGCGAGATCAAGAACGTCAACTCCATCCGCTTCATCGGCCAGGCGATCGAATACGAAGCCCGCCGCCAGATCGGCATTCTGGAAGACGGCGGCACGATCGATCAGGAGACACGGCTTTTCGATCCGAACAAGGGCGAGACCCGTTCCATGCGATCCAAGGAAGATGCGCACGACTACCGCTACTTCCCCGATCCGGACCTGCTGCCGCTTGAATTCGACGATGCCTTCATCAAGGCTCTCGAAGCGCACCTGCCGGAGCTGCCGGACGACAAGAAGGAACGCTTCGTGCGCGACCTCGGCCTGTCGGTCTATGACGCGTCCGTCCTCGTTTCCGAGAAGGCGATTGCCGATTACTTCGAAGCCGTGGCCGAAGGCCGCGACGACAAGACGGCAGCAAACTGGGTGATCAACGATCTTCTCGGCGCCTTGAACAGGACCGGCAAGGACATTGAGGACACTCCGGTTTCGCCAGCACAGCTGGGCGCGATCATCGATCTCATCAAGGCCGAAACGATTTCCGGCAAGATCGCCAAGGACCTGTTCGAGATCGTCCTCAATGAGGGTGGTGACCCGGCTGACATCGTCGAGGCCCGCGGTATGAAGCAGGTGACTGACACCGGCGCCATCGAGAAGGCCGTTGACGAGATCATCGCCGCCAACCCCGATCAGGTCGCCAAGGTCCAGGCCAAGCCGACGCTCGCCGGCTGGTTCGTCGGCCAGGTCATGAAGGCGACGGGCGGCAAGGCAAACCCGCAGGCCGTCCAGGCTCTCGTCAAGGCGAAGCTCGGTATCGAGGAATAGGCGCGATCAGCGGCGCCCTTTTCTCAGCTTCCGCCGTCCTTGGGCGCGGTCCTGCCATGGAAAGTACGAATGGTCTATTTTGTCCGCACAGCTGGCGAGCGTGATCTCGAGACGATCCGTGGCTTGCTGGTCGAGAGCTTTCATGCCGCCTACGACGGCTTCTACGGCGATGCGAAGGTCGACGAGCTTGTCGCTCATCTTTTTTCGCCCGCCGCGTTGAAGGCGCGGTTGTCCAGAAAGAATGCCGAGTTTCTAGTTGCCGACAGCGGCAAGGATATCGGCGCGGTCGGCTATGCGGCAATGTCCGCGGAGATGGCGAAGACCGCGATCTTGCATCTCCTCTATGTGCGCCCGTCGCTGCAACGTCAGGGAATCGGGCGGGACATGTTCGCCGAGCTGGAAACCTGCTTCCCGAACGCGGAGATCATGCGGCTCGAGGTCGAGCCGAAGAACGAAGAGGCCATAAGCTTCTACAACCGGCTGGGATTCGTCGAGGTGGGACGCAACGAGAATATCGGTCCCGGCCAGTCAGGCATTCCGAGCCTCATCCTTGAAAAGCGCCTGCAGGCGCACTGAGCATCCGATGCCGAACGATCTCATCATCCGCCAGGCCCGCGAAACCGACCTGCCTGCATTGATCGCGCTCTTTGCCGCCGACGATATCGGCGGGCATGGCGACACGACCGATGCAGCTGCCTTTCCCGATTACGCCAGAGCTGTCGCTGGGATCGCCGCTTCGCCGGACCAGGCGCTCTATGTCGCCGAGAAGGCCGGCGAGGTCGTCGGCACCTTCCAGATATCGATCGCGACAACGCTGACGGGGCGCGGCGCATCCTTCATGATAATCGAAGCAGTTCAGACGCGCGGGGATGTGCGCGGTCAGGGCATCGGCGGACAGATGATCGAATTCTGCATCGCACAAGCAAAAGGCCGTGGCCTTGCGCGTGTCCAGTTGATCTCGAACGCCAAGCGCAAGGATGCCCACAGGTTCTACGAGCGCCTGGGATTCGTGCAGTCGCATCTGGGCTTCAAGATGGCCCTGAAGTGAGGCGTCGCCGCTCGGGAATCGCTGGACAATCCGGCATTCCGGCGGCATAAGCGAAGGATCGAATTCCCGACCCGCTTGACCTTCGGCAAGCACAAGGAAAAGACATGAAGAAGTTCCTGCTGCACGTTTTCACCTGGTGGAATTATTACACCCTTGGCACCCTGTACGCCCTGCGCAAATTCAAGCGCGTCGGCGAGGATGAGTTCGGTAACGTCTATTACGAAGGCGGCCTGTCTTCCTACGGTCTGCCGAAGCGCTGGGTGATCTATAACGGTTATGCCGAAGCGTCCGCCATTCCGCCGGGCTGGCACGGCTGGATGCATCACCGCACCGACACTCCGCCGTCCAAGGAAAACTATGTCGCCAAGGAATGGCAGAAGGCGCACCGCCCAAATCTTACGGGGACCGCTCAGGCCTATCGTCCGCCGGGCTCGCTTGCCGCTTCCGGCGAGCGCCCGCGGGTGACCGGCGACTACGACGCCTGGACGCCGGGCAACTGATAACGCACCGTGGGTCGGGCCATGCGGCCCGGCTTTTGGCCACAATTGACCTTTACCCGCAGGTTGGCCGCAGCAGCTGCGGCTCCTATCCAATGCGGTGGAGACGCGCAGATATGAAGCTTTTCACGCGGAATCAGATCCTGCGTGCCGCCGGCTTGGCGCTGGCGCTTGGCTCCTCTTTGCTGCCGCAGGCGGCGTCCGCCGCGCGCATCAACAATCCCGTCGCAGTCTTTTCCGGCCTCGACAAGATCACCGGTCGCATCACGACGTTCGATGTC
Source organism: Rhizobium sp. SVR5-9E (assembly GCF_056755095.1). NCBI lineage: Bacteria > Pseudomonadati > Pseudomonadota > Alphaproteobacteria > Hyphomicrobiales > Rhizobiaceae > Rhizobium > Rhizobium sp. SVR5-9E. The sequence continues at coordinate 56,326 of NZ_JBNDHS010000029.1, forward strand.
TATGTAAACGAGACCGTGCAGTTCGGTGCGCTCCAGGTCACGCCGAAGGCCTGCTATTCGCGTGACCAGGCGGAAGCGCAGAAAATTGACGGCTTTGTCGAGGTTGATGAGATCACGCTCGACCGGAAGATCCGCCGGATCTTCAGCGGCTGGATGTTCGCCGACAGTCCCGGCCTCAACGCCGTCGAACACCCGATCTACGACGTCTGGCTGAAAGACTGCAAGCAGAACTCCGACGTCCCGCCGCCGGACAGCGCGGCGACGGCGCAGTAAAGCGGCTTCGGCTCGCGCTTAAAACTCCAGATGCGGCGATTGCATCGCGGAGGCCAGCATCACCGCATAGTCCTCTTTATTAACGTCGATGGCGCCGAAGGTCTTCAGATGTTCGGTCGTGAATTGCGTGTCGAGCAGAGTGAAGCCGCTGTCGCGTAACCGCTCGACCAGATAGACGAGGCAGATCTTCGAGGCGTCGGTGCGGCGGGAGAACATGCTTTCGCCGAAGAAGGCCGAGCCGAGCGAGACGCCGTAAAGGCCGCCGACCAGCCAGCCGTCCTCCCAGGCCTCGACGGAATGGGCATGGCCCATCCGATGCAGCGTGGAATAGAGCGATCGGATGGTATGGTTGATCCAAGTGCTCGGCCGGTCGGAGGTTGCCTCGGCGCAAGCCGCGATCACCGCGTCGAAATCATAGTTGAAACGGATGTCGAATGGCTTCTTGCGGATGGTCTTCGCAAGGCTTTTCGAAACATGAAAGTCATCGAGCGGCAGCACGCCGCGAAGTTCCGGTTCGACCCAGAAGATTTCCGGATCATCGGCCGATTCCGCCATCGGAAACAGGCCGATGGAGTAGGCGCGCAGGAGGATCTCCGGGGTGATGCCTGGGGACTTCCTGCGCGATCCTGCCATCCCGTTATGCCGAATGGTTGGCCAGGTAGTGCTCCAGCCAGTGGATATCATAATCGCCGTTGGCGATATCCTGATTGGACACGAGATCCTGGAACAGCGGTAGCGTCGTCTTGATGCCGTCGACGACAAACTCGTCGAGAGCACGGCGCAGGCGCATCATGCATTCCACACGCGTCCGTCCGTGCACGATCAACTTGCCTATGAGACTATCATAGTACGGCGGGATCTTATAGCCTTGGTAGGCGCCGCTATCGATACGCACGCCGAGGCCGCCCGGCGCATGGAAATGCGTGATCGTACCGGGCGAGGGCACGAAGGTGCGCGGATCCTCGGCGTTGATACGGCATTCGATCGCGTGGCCCTCGAAGGTGACCTCCTCCTGCTTGACGGAGAGACCGCGGCCGGACGCGACGCGGATCTGTTCGTGCACGAGGTCGATACCGGTGATCGCTTCGGTCACCGGATGCTCGACCTGCAGGCGGGTGTTCATCTCGATGAAATAGAACTCGCCGTTCTCGTAGAGGAATTCGATCGTTCCGGCGCCGCGATATTTCATCTTCTTCATGGCGTCGGCGCAGACCTGGCCGATCTTCATGCGCTGCTCGACGTTGAGAGCCGGGGAGTTTGCCTCTTCCCAGACCTTCTGGTGGCGGCGCTGCAAGGAGCAGTCGCGTTCGCCGAGATGGATCGCATTGCCTTCGCCGTCGCCGAAAACCTGGACTTCGATGTGCCGCGGCTTGCCGAGGTATTTTTCCATGTAAACCGCGGGATTGCCGAAGGCTGCAGCCGCTTCCGAGCGGGCCGTGTTCAGCGCTTCGTCGAGATCGGCCTCGGTCTTGGCGACCTTCATGCCGCGCCCGCCGCCGCCGGCCGTCGCCTTGATAAGAACCGGGAAGCCGATCTTGCGGGCCGTTTCCAGCGCATTCTCGGCAGTAACCTCACCGTCGGAGCCCGGAACGACGGGAATGCCGAGTTGCTGCGCCGTCTGCTTGGCGGTGATCTTGTCACCCATAAGGCGGATATGCTCCGCCGTCGGCCCGATGAAGGTGATGCCGTGGGCTTCGAGGATGTCGGCGAACTTGGCGTTTTCCGAAAGGAAGCCGTAGCCCGGATGCACGGCGTCGGCGCCGGTGATTTCGCAGGCGGCAACGATCTGATGGATGTTCAGGTAGCTATCACGCGACGGCGGCGGGCCGATGCAGACGCTCTCGTCTGCAAGGCGCACATGCATGGCATCGGCGTCGGCTGTGGAGTGCACGACGACGCACGGGATGCCGAGCTCCTTGCAGGCGCGCAGCACGCGCAGCGCAATTTCCCCGCGATTGGCAATGAGGATTTTGGAGACCATGACGCCCGCCTTATTCGATGACGACGAGGAGCTGGCCATATTCGACGGGCTGTCCGTCCTCGACTAGGATCTCCGTGACCTTCCCGGACTTCGGAGACGGAATCTGGTTCATCGTCTTCATCGCTTCGATGATGAGCAGCGTCTGGCCTTCCTTGACGGTCGAGCCTACTTCGATGAAGGCGCGGGCGCCCGGTGCCGGAGCCATGTAAGCGGTGCCGACCATCGGTGCGTTGATGGTGTTCGCCGGGTTACGCGTCGCTGCTGCCGGAGCGGCTGCCGGTTGCGGTGCGGCTGCGGAAGAGGCGGCTGCCGCATAGGCCGGCGCGGCGATCGGCGCCTGGACATACTGCGTGGTGGCGCGCGAAACGCGGATGCGCAAATCTTCTTGCTCGACTTCGATTTCCGTCAGGTCCGTGTCGTTGAGGATGTTTGCGAGATCGCGGATCAGCGCCTGATCGATACCTTTTTTCGTCTCAGCCATGAGTGTGCCCTGTCTTCTTCTTATGCCGTGAGGTTCTTCAGCGCCTGCAGCGCCAGGATGTAGCTATAGGGGCCAAAGCCGCAGATCACGCCCTTTACAGCCGGCGCGATCATCGATTTGTGGCGGAATTCTTCGCGTGCATGCACGTTCGAGATATGGAGCTCGATCACCGGAATGGAAATGGCGCGGATTGCATCGTGCAGCGCAACCGACGTGTGCGTGTAGGCGCCGGCATTGATCGCAACGCCTGCCGCCTTGTCTTGCGCCTCGTGGAACCAGTCGACAAGGACGCCTTCATGATTGCTCTGGCGGAAATCGATTTCGAAGCCAAGGTCACGGCCAGCCGCCTTGCAATCCGCCTCGATATCCTTGAGCGTCTTTCCACCATAGATGCCGGGTTCTCGTTTGCCGAGCATGTTCAGGTTAGGTCCGTTCAGGACGAAAATAGTCTGCGTCATCGAATGTTCCGTCAAAATCACGAGGGCCACCTATAGACTCCCCATGTCTTTAAAGAAAGCCCCTTGGGGAGGGCAGCCGAAATCGTGCCATATTTGTCCACATGGCTGAAACACTTGGATTTTGGCGAATTGATGGGCGCCGCCTCAGCAGCTCGTCTTCCCGCAGGCGCGCATGTTTTTCACCTTGGCCTCAAGATCGTCGAAACCGACCGCGCCCTGCACCAGCTCGTTGCCGATGACATAGGAGGGGGTGCCGCTGATGCCGAGCTTCTGCGCCAGCTCGTAGGCTCCTTCGACGGAGGCGGTGTCCGGGCTCTTCTTCATTTCGTCACGGATCTGCATCTCGCTGACGCCGAGCGATGTTGCGACTGCGATGGCGCTGTCCTCGTCCGCACGGCCGTCGCCGCCAAGCAGGGCGACATGGAACTGTCCGTACTTTTCCGGAGCGAGCTTGCGGAAGGCATCCGAAACCTTATGAGCGGCGACCGATTCCGGCCCGAGGATCGGGAATTCCTTCAGCACGAAGCGGACGTTCTTGTCCTTTTCGAGCATGGCCTGCATGTCGGACAGGGCGTGACGGCAGTAGCCGCAATTGTAGTCGAAGAACTCGACGATGGTGACGTCGCCCTTCGGATTGCCGATCGTCATGTCGTATTTCGCGTTGAAGATATCCTTGCCGTTCTCCGCGATCGCCTGATTGGCTTTCACAGAGCGGGCTTCCTGCTGCTTCTTCTGCAGGGCATCCTGCACCTCGAGCATGATTTCCGGGTTCTGAATCAGGTATTCCTTGATGAACTCGCCGAATTCCTTCTTCTGCGCGTCATCGAGGGCAGCTGCCGGAAAAGGCAGGGCAACGCTTGCGGCGAGTGCGAGGGCGGTGAATGTTTTCGCAAAGAAGGTCATTTTGATCCTCGTCTTCGGCAGATGGGCCGATTTTGCTGCGATTCACTATCGCCGCGTTCCCAGGTTGAGCCCCAAAGCATCACGTTAAGGCGCGAGCTACAGTCCTCAAACAGGATTTTTTCGCAGGCGCGACGCAATCGCGGGATTGTGATGAACTCAATATTGCGTCAATTGTCTGGCCGCAAGTGAACATCCGGAGATATGCAGCCTTGTTTTCCGTATCGAAACGCAGCGAAGTCGAGCCTTTCCACGCCATGGACGTGCTGGCGGAGGCGACCAGAAGGCGCGCAAACGGCCATCCGGTCATCTCCATGGCCGTCGGCCAGCCTTCCCATCCGGCCCCGCAGACAGCGCTCGAGGCCGCGCGCGCAGCGCTGGCCGACGGCAGGATCGGCTATACCGACGCGCTCGGCACCGCGCGGCTGAAAAGCGTGCTTTCCTTGCACTACCGCGACCGGCACGGGCTTGACGTCAATCCCATGCGGATCGCCGTCACCACCGGCTCCTCGGCGGGCTTCAATCTTGCGTTCCTTTCGCTTTTCGATGCCGGCGATGCCGTGGCGATCGCGAGGCCCGGCTATCCGGCCTACCGCAATATTCTCGGCGCGCTCGGCCTGAAAGTCCTCGAAGTGCCGGTAACCGCCGAGACGCATTTCACGATGACGCCGGAAAGCCTGGAGGCCGCGCAGCAGGAAAGCGGCGTGAGACTGAAAGGGGTTCTGCTTGCAAGCCCCGCCAACCCGACCGGCACGGTGACGGGAAGGGACGCGCTGAAGGCGCTGGCCGATTATTGCGCCGCCAATTCGATCGCCTTCATCTCCGACGAAATCTATCACGGCCTGACATTCGCCGGCCAGGAAACGAGCGCCCTGGAGCTGACAGGCGAGGCGATCATCATCAACTCCTTCTCGAAATATTATTGCATGACCGGCTGGCGGATCGGCTGGATGGTGTTGCCGGAGCGGCTTGTCCGGCCTATCGAACGGGTGGCGCAAAGCCTCTACATCTCGCCGCCGGAGCTTTCCCAGATCGCCGCCACGGCGGCCCTCGGCGCTGCGGCGGAACTCGACGTCTACAAGGCGAGCTATGCCAGAAACCGCGATTTCCTGATGAGGCGGCTTCCCGAAATCGGCCTTTCGATCGCTTCGCCGATGGACGGCGCGTTCTATGCCTATGTCGATATCACGCGGTTCACCAACGACAGCATGGCCTTTGCCAAGCGGATGCTGGCGGAAATCGACGTGGCCGCGACACCCGGATTCGACTTTGATCCGCTGGAGGGCAGCCGAACGATGCGCATGTCCTATGCGGGGTCCGAGGCGGAAATCGCCGAGGCGGTGGAGCGCATCGCGGGATGGCTGAAATAGGGCCTGCTGCCCGTGGCTTGTGAGCAGTTCTGAAAGCATTTTCGGAAGTTATTGAATGAGGCCGGTCGTGCGCACGGCTTTCCGTTCACGCGATGAATCCATCCGTGCCTTGCATCTGCATTCAACTCGGACGGGGCGCTGGAAATTGCCTCGTTGAGTAGAAGTATATGGCGCTTCCCAGCGCCCCGTTCGGCGGTTTTTATCCGCAACTCCGGTCTCTCTGCTCGGATACCGGCGCCGCCGGTCCGTCTGTGTGCCCCACAGGCACGCCCGAAATCACCCGGCCGGCATTTTCGCCCGGCCGCCGTTTCGGAGGGAGACCATTTTCTGCGGACCCGAATGTAGGAGCTTACGTCGTTCTCCTGCAGCCGGCGCCGGTCCCGTCTCGCCGCGACGCCTCGCGGTGTATCCGTGACG